>JAICSC010000066.1 GCA_025937085.1 Nocardioides sp. | reverse complement strand
TCCGCCAGCACCAGGGCGACGGCCTCTCGCACGAGCCGCCCACGGTCGACGGCCAGCCCGTGGTGACGCCGCAGCTCGAGTCGGGCGTGCTCGAGGTCGAGCAGCTCGTCGGCGGTCACATAGATCGTGATCTTCTCGTCGTGCCGCACCCGGCCGCTGGGGCGACGGCGGCTGTCTTCGCCGGGATCGGCCGTCGGCACCGCGCGCACCCGGCGTTCCCGCGGCGCCTGGACGGGCGCGGCGGACGCGTCGGTGGTGCGGAACAGGTCTTCGGCCGCAGGCAGGTTCACGCGTCGAGGCACCGCAGTGCCACCTCCTTGGCCAGCTGTCGGTAGGCGTCCGCGCCGGTGGAGGCGGAGGCGTAAGACGTGATCGGCTCACCGGCGACCGTGGAGTCCGAGAACTTCACCGTCCGCCGGATCACCGTGTGGAACACCTTCTCGCCCCAGGCCTGCACGAGTCGTTCCATCACCTCGCGGCTGTGCAGGGTCCGGCCGTCGAACATGGTGCCGAGGACCCCGTCGATCTCCAGGCGCGGGTTGAGCCGCTCGCGCACCTTGTCGATCGTGGTCTTGAGCAGGGCGACCCCGCGGAGCGCGAAGTACTCACACTCGAGCGGGACGATCACGCCGTTCGAGGCGGTCAGGGCGTTCACCGTCAGCAGACCCAGGGAGGGCTGGCAGTCGATCAGGATCACGTCGTACTTCTCGATGGCCGGGCCGATCACGCGTTGCAGGGTCTGCTCGCGCGCCACCTCGTGGACGAGCTGCACCTCGGCCGCCGAGAGGTCGATGTTGGAGGGCAGCAGGTCCATGCCGGGTACGCCGGAGGGCACGACGACGTCGTCGAGCCTGATGTCGCGATCCATCAGCAGGTTGTAGACGGTCGGCTCGATGTCGTGGGGGTTGAGCCCGAGTCCCACCGAGAGCGAGCCCTGCGGGTCGAAGTCGACGAGCAGCACCTTCCGGCCGTACTCCGCGAGCGCGGCGCCGAGGTTGATCGTGGTCGTGGTCTTCCCGACCCCGCCCTTCTGGTTGCACATCGAGATGACGCGCGCGTGTCCGTGGGAGGTCACCGGCCTGGGGTCGGGGAAGACCGGCGTCGGCCGCCCGGTCGGGCCGATCACGACCTCGTCGACCGCCACCGCACCCCCGGCGGTCTCGGGCTGGCCCTCCGCCACGGTCGCCTTCTCCTCGTCGTCCGGGCGGACGAAGGGCAACGGCTGGGTCATCAGCTGCTCCGCCCCCTGGCGGACCTCGGGCTCGGACGGCACGTCGGGTGCCGGAGCCGCGACCTTCGGCGGGACCGCCGGTGCGTTGGCTCCGGAATGACCGCGGGAGAAGATCCCTGGCATGTGTGCCTCCAGTGGTGGGGGGTGGCAATTTGTCGACTTCCCGACATGTTGCCCCGAGGTACGCCGCGACTTTAGGAGGGCGCGCCGAGAGGGCTCAACCAGTTCCGCGATTCCCCCAGGCTCGTGCCGAAATCTGTGCAGAACGTGTGCACGGCCGCCCCGGGAACTGCACAACCCGACGGCACCCTGTGCACAACGCTGTGCAGATCCCGACCGCCGAAGTGGGACTTCTCCCGGGCCGAAGTGGGACTTCTCCGGCGCCGAAGTGAGACTTCTCCCGCCTCGAATGACGGCTCCGCCGCGAACTTCTCCCACTTCGGCCGCGAACGCGGCGACGTTGGCCCGGTTCCGTCCCAGGCGGACGGGCCCGGTGACCGAGGCCGTCCGGATCCCGTCGATCCAGGCCGCGGCCTCACCTGGTCGACCGATTCTTGGGCTACGTCACCGCTGACCTGCTCCAACGCTCCGACCACCGCAGCGTCCGAGCCCTCGAAGCCGACATCCGCGAGTGGGTCAAAGCCTGGAACCAGGATCCCGGGCTAGCCGCCTCCGAGGTCGAGCAGTGGGCGGCGCAGAGCCAGCTTGGTGGTGCGTGTCGCGTAGGCCTCGGGGGCGTCATCCCAGTCGGCGACCAGGGTGGTGACCAGCTCCGCCGGGAAGTCGGCCGCCTCCACGAATGCGAGCACGTCGGGCAGGTGTGGTCGGACGCTCGAGACCCCGAGCTCGAGGGTCGCGGAGGTGGCGTACATGCTCATGGCCGGCAGCCGGGTTCCCGGCGCGAGGTAGTAGCCCGTGCCGGTGCACACGCCGCCCGGCAGGAGGGCACGGAGCGCCTCGCGAAGGCCCTGGGCCCGGGAGGAGGCCTCGACCGCGACGTCGTAGCGCTCGGTGAGCGTCGGACGGGTCGATCCGCGTCGCCCCCGTGGCACGCGATGCGCTCGGGCACCGAGCGCCTCGGCGATCCCCAGGCGCGCGTCGTCGTCGTCCGCGTAGTCCACCCGTCCCGCACCGTGGGCCACGGCCAGCCCTGCGGCGTACAGCCCGATGCTCTGGGCGGCGCCGCCGATCACGAGCACCCTCCCACCTGGACGCCTGCGCAGCGGTGGCACCACGGCACGCCAGGCGTCGGTGAGGTTGTCGCTGGCGGCGGCGACCCGCACCGGGTCCACACCCGCCGGCACAGCGACGAGCATGTGGTCGGCGTACGGGATGCGGAGCGAGTCGGCGATCATGCCTCCCCATCCCCCGGAGGTCGCACCGAAGCCGAAGGCCGCCAGGGTGTGACCCGGGCTCCGGGCCAGCATCGTGGAGCACTTGGCAGTCACGCCGATCCGGCACTCGGCACACGCGCCGCAGGATACGGACCAGGGCACCACCACGACGTCACCGACCTCCCGCCCGGTCACCGCCGGACCGACGGCGGTCACCTGTGCGACACATTCGTGCCCGATCGCGAACGGTCCCTGGAACGGCACGGGACCCACGATCGACGCCACGACGGGGTCGATCAGACCGGCCTTCAGCCCCAGCTGCATGGCGCGCGACACGGGTCGGTGCAGCGGCAGGGTGTCGCCGTCGCACCGGCTTGCCAGGAAGGGCCGCACCAGCGCGTCGGTCTCCTCCATCAGCACCGGGTCCGCTCGCTCGCGCCACTCCAGGCGGCCCTGCCGGACGAAGGTCAGCTCCCGCATCGCGTCAGTCGGTGCCGGTCAGGCCCGGGCGCTCGAAGAGACGGCGACGCGGACGTCCGGTGCGGCGGGATCGACGTACCCGGCCGCGGCGCGAGCGACGGGCGGCCGAGCGGGCCATGTCGGCGGCCCCGATGAACCCGGCGCTGGGACCCAGCTCGGCCTGCGCGATGACCGGCTCGGTGCGGTGGCCGCGCCCCGTCAGCGACCGGGAGAACGCCTGCCGGGTCGGCCCGATAAGCAGGTCCCCGGACTCGGAGAGGCCGCCGCCGATGATGATGCGGCCGGGGTCGAAGGCTGCGGCCAGGCCGGCCAGCCCTACCCCGAGCCAGCGCCCGACGTCCGCGAGCAGCTCGATCGACAGCGGATCGCCCTCCTGGGCGGCCTGGGTGATCTGAGGGCCTTCGAGCGCGTTCGCGTCGCCGTGCACCAGCAAGCCGAGGTGATGCGCCATCGGGGAGCTCGAGCGCACCAGTTCGCGGGCGTCGCGGACCAGCGCGTTGCCGGAGGCGTACTGCTCCCAGCAGCCCCGGTTGCCGCACTCGCACCAGTGACCGTCCGGCACAACCTGCATGTGACCGAACTCCCCCGCCATGCCGTTCGCTCCGCGATACACCCGGTTGTCGAGGACCAGGGCCCCGCCGATGCCCGTGCCGAGCGTCACGCAGAGCACGAACCGGTGACCGCGGCCCGCTCCGAAGCGGCACTCCGCCAGTGCCATCGTGTTCGCGTCGTTGTCGACCACCACGGGCAGCCGCACCCGCTCGGCGACCCGCGCCCGGAGCGGCTCGCGTCGCCAGTCGAGGTGGGGCGAGAACATCACCACGGTGCGGCTCACGTCGACGAACCCGGCGGCTCCGATGCCGACCGCCGCCACGTCGTACTCCCGGGCGAAGCCGGTCACGAGGTCGACGATCGTGTCCTCGACCTTGTGTACGTCGTGGCCCTCGGTCGGCCGACGGTCGACGGCGACGACCGTGCCCGTGGGATCGACCACCGCGCCCAGCACCTTGGTGCCACCGATGTCGATGCCCACCGTGAGCGGCTCCCAGCGGGTCGACCGGGGACGGCGTGGCCGAGGCTCTGCCATGCGATCAGGCTAGCGACACGAAACCCCGGGCCCCGGCAGGTCGGCGGTAGGTGCCTGAAACCGAGTGAGAGCACCGTGAGACCACCGTGACACCACCGTGACACCACCGTGTAACCACGGCGCCCCACACTCGACCCATGAACGAGACGACACCCGCAGTCCGGGCCGAGGGCCTGGTCAAGTCCTTCGGTGAGCAACGAGCCGTGGACCACGTCGACATCGAGGTGCGCCGGGGCCAGATCTTCGGGGTCCTCGGACCCAACGGAGCCGGCAAGACCACGATGCTCAAGATGCTCGCCACCCTGCTCCCCATCGACGGCGGCCACGCCGAGGTGTTCGGCCACGACGTACGCCGGGAGCCGCACGTCGTGCGCCAGCTGATCGGCGTGACCGGCCAGTACGCATCGGTCGACGAGAACCTCACCGCCACCGAGAACCTGATGCTCTTCGCACGGCTCCAGGGCGTGCCGAAACCCGAGGCCCGGCGTACCTCCGCCTCGCTGCTCGAGGACTTCGACCTGACCGAGGCCGCCAGCAAGCCGATCTCGGCGTTCTCCGGTGGAATGCGCCGTCGACTGGACCTGGCCGCGAGCCTGATCACCCGGCCGCCGTTGATCTTCCTGGACGAGCCGACCACCGGCCTCGACCCCCGCACCCGTGGCCAGATGTACGGGACGATCCGCGACCTGGTCGCCAACGGGTGCACGGTGCTGCTGACGACGCAGTACCTCGACGAGGCCGACCAGCTGGCCGACCGCATCGCGGTCATCGACCGTGGCGTGAAGGTCGCCGAGGGCACCTCCGACGAGCTCAAGTCGTCGATCGGCAGGTCGACCCTGACGGTCGGCCTGGTCGACCCGACCCAGATCACGGCCGCCGCGGAGCTCGCGGCCCGGATGACCGGCGAGCGGCCGTCCCTCTCCCCCGAGGAGCGCCGGATCTCCCTTCCGCTGCAGCGCAGCGAGCAGGCCGTCGATGTGCTGGTGACCCTGCGCGAGCGGGGCATCCACATCGACTCCGTCAACGTCGCCAAGCCGTCGCTCGACGAGGTGTTCATGGCCCTGACCGGCCACGGCGCCGGCGGCGACCCCGAAGGCGCCGGCAACCCCGACAACCAGGGCAACCCCGGCGACCCCGGGACCGATCACAGCTCGTCCGACCTGGAGGCCGTCCGATGACCGCGCTCACCACTCCCCTGCGCGACCCCGCCCAGGGCCTGTCCACCCACGTCGGGCTGCGCGAGACCGTCGCCCAGACGATGACCCTGGCCTGGCGCGCCACGATGAAGATGCGCCGCAACTTCGAGCAGCTCTTCGACGTGACGATCCAGCCCCTGCTGTTCACCGCGATGTTCGCCGGCATCTTCGGCGGCGCCATCTCGGGCAGTGTGGGCGGCTATCTCCCGGTGATCATCCCGGGCCTGGTCGGCCAGACCGTGATGACGGCCTGCGTCGCCACCGGCGTCCAGCTCCGCGAGGACATGGACAAGGGCGTCTTCGACCGGTTCAAGGTCCTGCCGATCGCGCGGGTCGCGCCACTGGCCGGACCGATGGTCGCCGACACCCTGCGCTACGCCATCGCCGGGACCCTCACCTTCGTGACCGGGATCGCCATGGGGTACCGCCCCGGCGGCGGGCCGTTCGGAGTGCTCGGGGCGATCGTGCTCGGCATCATCGCGGGCTGGTCGCTGGCCTGGATCTTCACCTGGTTCGGCACGATCGGCCGCAGCGCCCAGGGTGTGCAGGGCATCTCGCTGATGGTGATGTTCCCGCTGACCTTCCTGTCCAACGCGTTCGTGCCGACCGACACCATGCCCGGATGGCTCCGAGCCTTCGCGGACGTGAACCCGGTCTCCCACGTGATCTCGGCGATCCGCGACCTGGCCAACGACGGCCGGATCACCGCCGACACCGGCTGGGCCCTGCTCGGCTGCGCCGTGGTGGTCGCGATCTTCGCCCCGCTGTCGGTGCGGAGGTTCAGTCGGAAGATGTGAGATCCGCAGACACCGCGACCGAGGCCAGCACCCGCTGGGTCTCGGGAAGCAGGTCCCGTCCGGGACGGCCGCCGTACTCCTCGAGTACGGCGGCGAGTCGTCCGGGGGCTGCCTCCTCGGCAGTGGCCCTCAGCTCTTCCCACGCCATCACCGCGAACCACCGGTTGTAGCCGAAGCCGTGGGCCAGTGCGAGCAGGCGCACCCCCGGTTCTGTGACCGCCCGGGCGGCCGGGACGGTCTCGTCCCGGGTGAGCGCCCAGAGGCCCATCGCAGCGAGCGCCATCCCGGTGACGGGGAAGTCGATCGCGCTCTCCGGCACCTCACCGATCTTGCAGAGCAGCGCGTGCGTCTCTGCGGCCAGCAACTGCCGACGATGACGCTGCTGCGGCGACGTCGCGTAGCGGGCGTGGGCCGCGAGAGCCGTGGCCAGCGCGGTCAAGGTCCAGGGCTCGAGCCCGTTCGTGACGACTCCGGCGAAGCGCCACTCGCGCATAGCGCGCAGCGAGTCGTCGAAGGCCGCCAGACCCGCGTCGACGTCTCCGCGGCTCAGCAGGATCTCCGCCTTGAGCTGTGACCTGATGAGCCCGCTGGTGTTGTCGGTCATCGGCGGCTCGCCGAGCTCGCCCAGCAGCCGCTCGGCCTCGTCGACCCGTCCTTGGCGCAGCGCGGCCAGCGCGACTGTCGCCCGCATGCTGTACGCGTCGTCGGCCGCGTGCAGGCTGCGCAGCGGCGTGGCGGCGAGCCGCGCGTGCTCGGCCGCCTCGTCGTACCGGCCGTTGTTCAAGGAGTGCATCGCCCGTTGCGAGTGCAAGGTGGCGGTCTCCCAGACCGTCGAGTCGTCGTCGACCATCTCCAAGGCTCGGTCGAGGTAGATGCGCGAGGCCTCGAGGTCCCCTTCGTTCTCGCTGAGGATGGCGGCCCACTGCCAGGCCATCCGGGCGGTACGACGGTCCGGGTCGTCGGTGAGCGCGAGGACCCCCGCGAGTCGTCCGGCCGGCGTCCCCGCGCCGACCACGATCGCCCTGGCGACCCGGGACCACGGCTGTCGTGGCTCCGGCAGCCGTCGTAGCGCGTCGCCGAGCTCTCCCACGCCGTCCGGTCGCAGGAAGCCCAGGAACAACAACATCAACGTCATCGCGCCAGCCGTCACGTCCTCCAGCTCCGACGGCGGCGTCCAGTCGACGAGCAGCCGCTCGGCCAGGTCGGAGAAGGCCACGAAGCGGCCGAAGTTCCCGGTCACCGCCCACAGGCCGCCGAGGGCCCCGAGCAGCGGCACCGCCGCGACCGGGTCCCCGGCGACGAGACATCGCCGCAGCACGTCGGCGAGGTTGGTCTCCTCCGCGTCCAGCAGGTCGATCGCCTCGACCTGGCCGGCCCCGAAGATCCTCGGCCGAGCCAGGTCGGCCAGGGCGACGGCCCAGGCGGTCTGGGCGGCCCGGGCGGCGTCCACCTCCCCGGCCCCGGCCAGGCGCTGCAAACCGAACTCCCGCACCGTCTCCAGCATCCGGTAGCGGACGACGCCCCCCGTCTCCACCACGGTCAGCAGCGACTGGTCGACCAGGGCCTCGACGTGGTCGGGCCCGGCAGCACCGAGCAGTGCCCGGGACGCGTTCGCGGAGAAGCCGTCCTGGAACACCGACAGCCAGGCGAGGGCCCGCTGCTGCTCCTCGTCGAGCAGGTCCCAGGACCAGGCGATCACGGCCGTGAGTGTCTGGTGCCGGGCGGGGGCCGAGCGGTCCCGGCCGCGCAGCAGGGCGAACCGGTCGTCGAGGGCACGACGTACCTCGTCGGCCGACATCGTCCGCATGCGGGCGGCGGCAAGCTCGACCGCCAGCGGGAGACCGTCGAGCCGAGCCACGATCTCGGCGACCGCGTCGGGTGGCAGGTCGGCGTCGGGACGCACCGCTCGCGCGCGACGGCCGAACAGCTCGGCACCGTCGGCCGGCGCGAGCTGGCTGAGCGCGAACACCCGCTCGGCAGCGATCGCCAGCGGGGCCCGGCTGGTGGTGACGATGCGCAGGTCGCGCGTGGTCGCGAGCAGGAACGCGACCAGTGACGCGACCGCGTCGAGCACGTGCTCGCAGTTGTCGAGGACAAGCAGGGTCGGCACCGTGTCGAGCTCCTGGGCCAGCCGGCCGCGGATGTCGGCCCGCTGCGCCGGGGTCAAGGACCGGCGTCCGGTCACCGAGTTGCGCACGCCCAGTGCGGAACCGACCTCCGAGACCACGTCGTCTGGAGAGGCGATGCCGACCAGCTCGACGAAGTGCACGCGTGGCTGGGTGGCCTCACGCGCCAGGACGTGGGCCACACGGGTCTTCCCGAGCCCGCCTGGCCCGAGGATCGTGGCCAGCCGTCCCGAGCGCACGAGGGCGCGCAGCCCGGCGAGGTCGCCGGCCCGGCCCAGCAGCTCGTCGGCGTCGTACCGGACCCCGCTGCGGACGGGATCGTCGGCCGCCAGGAGCTCGCGATGCACCCGCTGGAGTGCGGGGTCGGGATCGACGCCGAGCCGGTCGGCGAGGTCCTCTCGGTACGCCTCGTACCGGGCCAGGGCCACCGGTGCGCCGACCGTCGCCGACTCCGAGCGCAGCAGCGCCTCCAGCACCTCGGTGTCGTCGGGATCCGCCGCCTGCGCCCGCTGCAGGGGCCCGACCGCCTCGGCGTCGTGCCCGGACCGGGCGAGGGCGAGGGCACGGATCCGAGCCAGGGCGGGGAGCAGGGCCAGCACGTGACGGCGCACGTCGCTCAGGGGTCCCTCGCCGTCGGCCGAGGTCAACCCCCGGACGAGGTCGTCGGCGGCAGCGGCCTCGGCCGCCGCGCGCTGCGGGTCGTCGACCAGCGCCTTGCGGGCCGTCTCGACCAGCGACTCGACCAGCCACACGTCGACCGCGTCGTCGGCCAGTCCCAGCCGGTAGCCCCCGTCGTACCGCTCGACGACGCCGGCCCCGCACTGCGCCCGGACCCGCGACACCTGCACCTGGAGCGCCTTGGGGCTGGGCGCGAGGTCGACCCACACCTCCTCGAGCAGGCGCGCGTCGGACAGCCCGGACCGGTGGAGAGCCAGGGCCGCGAGGAGGTCGGCGGAGCGCGCGCCGTTGATCGGTGAGCCATCGAACGACACCTCGCCGAGGAGGCACAGGGCAATGGTCACCCGGCCAGCATAGGAAGGTGCAAGATGTGAGGGTCACGTCCGCCGGATCGCGAGGAGGATGCCTCCGTTGAAGAGCACCATGCAGGACGCCCAGCTCACGATCGGTTCGCTGCTGGCGCACGGCACGACGGTGCACGGCGACTCCGAGGTCGTCACCGCGACGCCCGACGGCAGCCGCAGCCGGACGTACGCCGACGTGGGCAGGCGGGCGGCTCAGCTGGCCCACGGCCTGCGTGACCTCGGCATCGACGCCGACCAGCGGGTCGCGACGTTCATGTGGAACAACGCCGAGCACCTCGAGGCCTACCTGGCGATCCCGTCCATGGGCGCGGTGCTGCACACCCTCAACATCCGGCTCTTCCCCGAGCAGCTGGTCTACATCGCCAACCACGCCCAGGACCGGGTCGTGATCGTCGACGACACCCTGGTCCCGCTGTTCGCGAAGGAGCTGCCCAAGCTCGAGACGGTCACGCACGTGCTCGTCTCCGGCCCCGATGCAGCCGCGGCCGACCTGGACTCGCTGCGCGTCACCGGCAAGGAGGTGCTGCTCTACGAGCAGGTCGTCGCCGACCGGCCCGACACGTTCGACTGGCCGCAGACCGACGAGCGTGACGGCGCAGCCATGTGCTACACCAGCGGTACCACCGGCAATCCCAAGGGCGTCGTCTACAGTCACCGCTCGGCCTGGCTGCACTCGCTGGCGGTCAGCACCGGCAACGCGGCGGGTCTCGACTTCCACGACCGGGTGCTGCCGATCGTGCCGATGTTCCACGCCAACGCGTGGGGTCTGGCCTACGCCGCGATCATGACCGGCGCGTCGCTGTGCATGCCGGATCGTTGGCTCCAGGCCGAGCCCCTCGTCCGCTTCATCCAGGCCAGCCGGCCGACGGTCTCGGGCGCGGTCCCCACCGTCTGGAACGACGTCCTGTCCTACCTCGACGGTCACGAGGGGGTGCGGCTCGACTCGCTACGGCTGATCCTCTGCGGCGGCTCCGCGGTCCCGATCTCCCTGCAACGCGGCCTCGAGGAGCGGCACGGGCTGCACATCCGGCAGGCCTGGGGCATGACCGAGACCTCGCCGGTCGCCTCCGCCGGCCTGGTGCCGGTCGGGGTCGAGGGCGAGGCACAGTGGACCTACCGCGGCAGCCAGGGCCGGCTCCTGTGCGGGGTCGAGGGCCGGATCGTCGCTGACGACGGGTCGACCCTGCCGTGGGACGGCACCGCCGTGGGCGAGCTCGAGGTCCGCGGGCCATGGGTGACCGGCGGCTACTACCACCCCGACGATGCGGGCAGTGAGGCGGCCGACCAGAAGTTCCACGACGGGTGGCTGCGCACCGGCGACGTCGGGACCCTCGACCCACTGGGCTACATACGACTCAGCGACCGCGCCAAGGACGTCATCAAGTCCGGCGGCGAGTGGATCTCGTCGGTCGACCTCGAGAACGCACTGATGGGCCATCCGGACGTCGTCGAGGCCGCCGTCGTGGGCATCCCCGACGAGAAATGGCAGGAGCGCCCGCTGGCCACCGTCGTCGTCCGCGAAGGCGCGACCGTGACGCCCGAGCAGCTACGCGCCCACCTCGCAGGGTCGTTCGCGAAGTGGCAGCTGCCGGACGCCTGGGCCTTCATCGACCAGGTTCCGCGCACGTCGGTGGGCAAGTTCGACAAGAAGCTCGTTCGGCGGGGGTTCGCCGAGGGACGGTACGACGTACGCCGGGTCACCGACTGAATCGCTGCCGAACCGCAGGAGACCCGGGTGAACCTCAAGCGGTGCGCTGGGCCGTGGCGAGCCGGGTGAGGGCGAACTCCGTGATCCGGATGAGTGCCCGCTTGGCGGAGTCGCGGTCGCGCGCGTCGAGGGTGATCAGCGGAACGTCTTCGCGCAGCGCGAGAGCCTCGGCGACCTCGTGCAGTGGGTACTTCGGACCACCCTCGAACTCGTTGACGGCCACGATGAACGGCACGTTCTTCGACTCGAAGTAGTCCAGCGGCGCGAAGGCCGCGTCGAGGCGCGCCGTGTCGACGATCACGATGGCACCGATGGCTCCGCGGACCAGGTCGTCCCACATGAACCAGAACCGCTTCTGGCCCGGTGTCCCGAACAGGTAGAGCACGAGGTCCTCGCCCAGGGTGATCCGGCCGAAGTCCATCGCGACGGTGGTGGTCGACTTGGCAGGTGTCTGCGCGAGGTCGTCGACCCCGACCGACTCGTTGGTCACCAGGGCCTCGGTGCGGAGCGGCACGATCTCCGAGACCGACCCGACCAGCGTCGTCTTGCCCACGCCGAACCCACCGGCCACGACGATCTTCGTCGAGGCGGTGCGGCTGCCGTTCGATGGCCCGTTCGAGGGGCCATGCGAGAGCCCGTTCGAGAGCCCACTAGAGAGCACGGAGTCCACGGAGGGTCCTTTCGAGGAGGTCGTAACGTTCGTCGTCGGTGGAGTTCTCGGTCAGGGTCGCTTGGACGTGGACGTACCCCTGCTCGACGAGGTCGCCGAGCAGCACGCGCACCACGCCGATCGGGCGCTGGACCAGGGCCGAGACCTCGGCGACCGACCGGGAGTCGAGGACTCCGACGATCTTTCCCTGGACGTCCTCGCCCCAGGCACGCCGCGTCGCGCTGGTGTCGAGCCGCAGCGTGGCCTCCAGCGGGAGGTCGACCGAGGTGCGGGTGCGTCCCGCGGTCAGGGCGTACGGTCGGACGATCCGCGCCGCCGGCGGGCTGGCGTGCATCTGCTCGACCTCTGGCTCGTCTGCCATGTCATATCCCCTACGACACCCCGTGCACCCGGGCCTGGGCCTGGACCATCTGACCGACGCGCTCGACCAGGAGGGCCATCTCGTACCCCACCTGACCGATGTCGGCCGAGGCCTGGGTCAGCACCGCGAGGTGCGACCCGTCGCCCACGCTCATCAGGAGCATGAAGCCGTTCTCCATCTCGACGATGGTCTGCATCACCGCGCCGCCCTCGAAGAGTCGCGCGGCGCCGGTGGCCAGGCTGGCCAGCCCGGACGACACCGCAGCCACCTGCTCCGCCCGATCGGCGGGCAGTCGGCCGCTGGCCGCCATCAACAGCCCGTCCGCGGACACCAGTACGGCGTGCGCCGCTCCGGGGACACTGTCGACGAATCGGTTCACGACCCAGTCGAGCTCACGGGTCTCGGTCTCGACGGCGGTCATCTCCGCCTGGAGGCTCTCGGTCATGCCGGTCCTGTCTCCTCGTGCGCGTAATCAAGGGGGTTGGGTTCTGCCGCCGCGGCCGCTCGACCACGGGACACGCCGGCCGCGTGCGCGGCCAGGCGGTTGCGAATGGCCTCCGGGTCACGGACGACCTTCGCGGGCTCCTGCGAGACGCCACCGGGAAGCAGGCGGCCGCCCGGTCGGCGTACCGGCAGTCCGGTTCGAGTGGTGTCCTCGGCGTCCTCGCTCTCGGCGCGCTCCGCGGCGTCCCAGCCGCGGTCGACCTCGTTGGAGGACCACCGCTCATCGGCGCTGTCGTCACTCTCGTCGCTCAGCCAGTTCGATCGGAGCTGGCCGAAGATGGTCGAGTC
>JAICSC010000422.1 GCA_025937085.1 Nocardioides sp. | reverse complement strand
GGCATGGACCTCGAGGAGACGCTGACCAGCCGTGACCAGATCAACTCGGGGCTGCGTGGCGTGCTCGACGAGGCCACCGGCAAGTGGGGGATCCGGGTCAACCGGGTCGAGCTCAAGGGCATCGACCCGCCCCCGTCGATCAAGGACTCGATGGAGAAGCAGATGCGCGCGGACCGTGAGAAGCGCGCCACGATCCTCACCGCCGAGGGAGGGCGACAGGCCGCGATCCTGACCGCCGAGGGCGAGAAGCAGTCCGCGATCCTCACCGCCGAGGGTGCCCGCGAGTCGCAGATCCTGCGGGCGCAGGCCGATCGCGAGGCGCAGATCCTGCGAGCCCAGGGCGAGGGGCAGGCCATCCAGACCGTCTTCCAGGCGATCCACGACGGTCAGCCCGACCAGTCGCTGCTGGCCTACCAGTACCTCCAGATGATGCCGAAGATCGCCGAGGGCGACGCGAACAAGGTGTGGGTGATCCCGTCTGAGATCACCAAGGCGCTGGAGGGCCTCGGCTCGTCGATCCACGAGATCGCGGGGATCCCGAAGGAGTCCGGTGGCCCGCGCACGCGCGTCGACATGGGGTCGTCCGAGCCGGACGTGCCGTCGGCCGTGAGCACGACCGATCGCGAGCTGTCCAGCGCGAACAAGGCGGTCGAGGACGCGATCGCTGAGGCGGAGCACGCCGCCAACCCCGGCGCCCGCGGGGGAGCCACCGGTGTCGCGACCTCGGGGGCGGCCGGGGCGGGCGACGTACCCGATGCACCGGTCCCGCCGACCACCGAGGGTGACGGCGAGACGGGGGCTTCTCCCGCTCAGTGACGCTTCTCCAGATGGCGGCCGTGCTCGTCGCGGGCATGGCCGCCGGGACCATCAACACCGTGGTGGGCTCGGGCACCCTGATCACCTTTCCTACGCTGCTGGCGTTCGGCGTGTCCCCGGTGACGGCCAACGTCTCGAACACGATCGGCCTCGTCCCTGGCTCGCTCTCCGGGGCGTGGGGCTACCGGCGCGAGCTCGAGGGGCAGCGGCCACGCCTGCTGCGACTGGCGACGGCGTCGTTGCTCGGCGGGGTCGTCGGGGCCGTCCTCCTGCTCGCGCTGCCGTCGGCGGCCTTCGACGCGATCGTGCCCGTGCTGATCGCGCTCGGTGTGGTCCTGGTACTGCTCGGCCCACGCATCCAGCGAGCTGTCCTACGCCGAGCCGAGAGGCGTGGCGGACTGCCCGAGTCGGGCGCCGGGTGGGTCTGGCCGGCGGTGGCGGGCGCCGGAGTGTACGGCGGCTACTTCGGCGCAGCCCAAGGGGTGCTGCTGATGGCCATCCTCGGCATCGGCGTCGACGACACCATGCAGCGTCACAACGCGACCAAGAACGTCCTGGCGCTGCTGGTCAACGCGGTCGCCGCAGTGGTCTTCGTCTTCGTGGCTCACATCGACTGGCGTGTGGCCGTCCTGATCGCCGTCGGGTCGATGGTCGGAGGCCAGATCGGCGCCACGGTCGGCCGGCGGCTGCCGCCGCCGGTGCTACGTGGCGTGATCGCGGTGGTCGGCGTCGTCGCGATCGCGGCGTTCCTGGTGTGACGAGCTCTCGACTGTCAGCTGGTGGCTGCCGGAGTCGCCGGACGAGCGCGCGTGTGCATCTGGGCGTATCGCGCAGGCTGCGGGGTACGACATCGACATGGGATTTCTATTGTGGGTGGCCGCCGTCATCCTCGTGATCGCCGGCATCGTCGTCCTCTTCAAGGGCAGCATCATCCTGGGGATCGTGCTGATCGTCGTCGGTTTCGCCGTCGGGCCGGGCGGCTGGAGTGTCATCAAACGATGACGTCTCGCGGCGTT
>JAICSC010000098.1 GCA_025937085.1 Nocardioides sp. | reverse complement strand
CGGGACCTTCGGGCATCTGGACGCCGGGCTCGGGCTCGCCCACGAGGTGGGCGACCACCCGGCGTTCGATGTCGCGCAGGTCGGTGACACGCTCGGCCATCAACCCGCCCATCGAGGTGAACACCTGCACGAACTGCTCTACCGCCGCATGCACCGACGCGAGCAGGTCGTCGCCCGACCTCAGGTGCTTGCGCACCGCGGAGCGCAGGCCCTTGTCACGAGCCAGCCCCGCGCTCGCGGTGAGCACCTCCGCAGCCGCATCCGAGGCCTTCTCGGCCCGGCGGGCGAACCCGTCCGCGACCGCGCCGGCCGCGCCTTCGTACGCCGCGAGCGCGCTCTCCTCGTCGTACGCCGCCGCGTCGAACCGTGCGATCGCCTCCGGCGACACCTCACCGCGGACCACCAGGACGGGGCCGTAGCCGACACCCGGGACGACCGGGGTGCCGTGCAGCGTGGGAGGGGCCAGGGCGGAGGACGAGGCGTCGCTCATGGCGACATGCTGCCGCGGACGCCTTGACAAGTCAACACGTTCGGGCGTAAAACCACACATACACAGACTGAGGAGTCCGCGTTGACGATGTACGCCGAGGAGCGCCAGCAGGCCATCGCGCGCCTGGTGAACCAGCGCGGCCGGGTATCGGTCAACCAGCTGGCCCGAGAATACGACGTGACGACCGAGACCGTGCGTCGCGACCTGTCCACGTTGGAGCGCATGGGCCTGGTACGCCGCGTGCACGGCGGCGTGGTCCCACCCGCGTCGCTGTCCCTGATCGAGGCTGGGCTCCGTGAACGCGACCAGGTCAACACCGAGAGCAAGGAGCGGATCGCGCGCGCCGCCATCGAGCAGCTGCCGCCCGCGGGCGGCACGATCCTGATGGACGCGGGCACCACGACGAGTCGCCTGGCCTCGCTCCTGCCGCCCGACCACACGCTCACGGTGATCACCCACGGCGTACCGATCGCCGCCCGGCTCGCCGGCCAGCGCCACATCGACCTCCGACTTCTGCCCGGTCGCGTCCGCCGTACCACCCAGGCGGCTGTCGGCGCCGACACCGTCCAGGCACTGTCACACCTGCGCGTCGACGTGGCCTTCCTCGGCACCAACGGGATCACGGCCGAGCACGGGTTCACCACCCCCGACCCCGACGAAGCCGCCGTCAAGCGAGCACTGATCGAGAGCGGGCGTCGGGTCGTCGCGCTGGCGGACGCTTCGAAGTTCGGTGTCGACACCGCAGTACGGTTCGCGGTTCCCGGCGAGATCGACGTACTGGTCACCGACGCAGACTCGTCGACGGCCGACCGGCGGGCGCTGACCAAGGCCGGCGTCGACGTGGTTGTGGCATGAACGCAGCAAGGGACCCAGCATGATCGTCACGCTCACCGCCAACCCGAGCCTCGACCGCACCGTCAACCTGACCGCACCCCTGGAGCGCGGGGCCGTGCAACGCGCCGACTCGGTGATCTCCCAGGCCGGCGGCAAGGGGGTCAACATCTCCCGCGCGTGCGTGGCCGCCGACCTTCCCTCGATCGCGGTGCTGCCCGCAGCCAAGGACGACCCGTTCGTGCTGGAGCTGCTCGCGGCGGGCATCGACTGCCGCCCCGTCGCACACGAGGGCGACCTGCGCGTGAACATCACCATCACGGAGCCGGACGGAACCACCACGAAGCTGAACAGCCCCGGCCCGCTGGCCACACCCCGCCTGCTGCAGGAGCTCGAGGACGCCCTCGTACGCCGCGCGGACAGCGCCGACTGGACGGTGCTGGCCGGCTCGCTGCCGCCTGGCACACCGCCGGAGTGGTACGCCGAGCTGGTCACCGCCCTGCGCGGCGCCGGTGCACGCGTCGCGGTCGACACCAGCGAGGCGCCGCTCAAGGCACTGGTCGACGCACTCTCGAGCACCCGAGCCAGCGCTCCCCACCTGATGAAGCCCAACGGTGAGGAGCTGGCGTCGTTCACCGGCCACCACGCCGAGGAGATCGAGGCCGACCCCCTGGCGGCTGCCGGAGCGGCACGCGACCTGGTCGGCCGCGGGGTCGAGTCGGTCCTGGTCACGCTCGGCCCGCACGGCGCCGTCCTCGTCACCGCCGACCAGGCGTGGCACGCCGCTCCCCCGCCCACCACCGTGGTGAGCACCGTCGGCGCGGGAGACTCCAGCCTCTTCGGCTATCTCCTCGGCGACGTCACCGGGCGTGACCCCGACCAACGACTCGCGCTCGCCGTCGCCTACGGCAGCGCGGCCGCCGGACTGCCCGGCACGACCATCCCCCATCCCCGGCAGGTGCAGACGGACCTGGTCCACGTCACCCGCCTCGACCTCGTCTGAGAGGCTGACCATGTCCGATCTGATCACCGCTGCATTGATACGGCTCGATGCCGATCTCGGCACGGAGAAGCACGATGTCATCCGCGCACTCGCCCGGATCGTCTCCGAGGCGGGCCGCACCGCCGACCCCGACCAGCTGGCTGCCGACGCGATCACCCGCGAGGGGACCGCCGCCACCGGTCTCGCGGGTGGCATCGCGATCCCCCACTGTCGGACCCCCGCGGTCGAGGTGCCGACGTTGGTGTTCGTCCGGCTGTCGCCCCAGGTCGAGTTCGGCGCCAAGGACGGGCCCGCCGACCTCGCCTTCCTGATCGCGGCTCCGGCCGGCGGCGACGCCACCCACCTTCAGCTGCTCACCAGGCTCGCGCGGGCGCTGGTGAAGCCGGACTTCACCGCGGGGCTCCGCGGCGCCTCGACCGAGCAGGAGGTCGTCGACCTCGTGCTCGAGGTCGTCAGCGACGATCCCTCCCGAGAGACGGCGACCGCCCCGCCCGCGACGACGACCGGCGGCACTCGGTCCCTGGTCGCGGTGACCGCGTGCCCGACGGGCATCGCCCACACCTACATGGCGGCCGAGGCGCTGGAGGCCGCGGCCGCGAAGGCGGGTGTCCCGATCGCGGTCGAGACCCAGGGATCGGCCGGCTCCAGACCACTCTCCCCAGCGACCATCGCTGCGGCGGCGGCCGTCATCTTCGCCGTGGACGTCGGCGTCCGGGATCGCGGTCGCTTCGCCGGCAAGCCGGTCGTCTCCTCCGGCGTCAAGCGCCCCATCGACGACGGCGACGCCATGGTCGCCGAGGCGCTCCGCTACGCCGACGACCCGAACGCACCCCGAGTCGAGGGCTCCGCCGCCGACTCGGTAGGCGCCGAGACCGCGCACGAGTCCTGGGGAGCGCGGGTGCGCCGGGTCCTGATGACCGGGGTGTCCTACATGATCCCCTTCGTCGCCGCCGGCGGCCTCATGATCGCGCTCGGCTTCCTGTTCGGCGGGTACGAGATCGCCAACAACGACGCCTACGGTCAGATCGCCGTACACAACACGTTGTTCGACCTGCCGAGCCCGTCGCAGCTGGGCCTCGACCACGCCCTGCTCAGCTCGGGCTTCTTCGCCTACATCGGGGCGCTGTTCTTCATCATCGGCAAGACCGCGTTCCTGCTCTTCATCCCGGCACTCGCGGGCTACATCGCCTACGCGATCGCCGATCGGCCGGGTATCGCGCCCGGGTTCGTGCTGGGTGCCCTCGCCAACAACCTGTTCGCCGTGCAGGACACCAACAGCACACCGGTCTCCGTTCCCGTCACCGGCTACCTGGGGGCCATCGTCGGCGGCGTCCTCGCCGGTCTCATCGCCCATTGGCTCGCCCAGCGGAGCGTCCCGTCGTGGGGGCGTGGGCTGATGCCGGTGCTGGTCATCCCGCTCGTCACGTGCGTCGTGGGCGGTCTGCTGATGCTGATCGTTCTCGGCAGGCCGATCGCCTGGGTGATGACCCACCTCACCGACGGCCTGAACAACATGTCGGGAAGCAACGCGGTCCTGCTCGGAGTGATCCTCGGACTGATGATGGCCTTCGACATGGGCGGGCCGCTCAACAAGGTGGCCTACAGCTTCGCCGCGGCCGGGGTCGGGACGGCCGCCGCCGCCTCCTCGAGCTCTCCGGAGCTGAAGATCATGGCGGCGGTGATGCTCGCGGGCATGGTCCCGCCGATCGCACTCGCACTTGCCACGGTCCTGCGCCCGCAGCTGTTCACGGTTGCCGAGCGAGAGAACGGCAAGGCGGGGTGGCTGCTGGGCGCGTCGTTCATCACCGAGGGCGCGATCCCGTTCGCGGCGGCCGACCCGTTGCGGGTGATCCCCTCGATCATGCTCGGCAGCGCCGTCACCGGCGGGCTGGCGGAGCTGTTCAGCGTCAGCATCCGCGCCCCGCACGGTGGGATCTTCGTTCTCTTCGCGGTGCACCACATCGTCGGATACCTGATCTCGCTCGCGGCCGGCGTGCTCGTGGGCGCCGCCGCCGTGATCGCTCTCAAGACGGTGTGGACCACCGACACCGACGTCGCCACTGTCTGACCACCCCCGCGAAACCACCCGAAGGAGATCACATGCCCACCAAGTCCGTCGTCGTCGGCTCGGCCGTCGGCCTGCACGCCCGCCCGGCCGCGATCATCGCCGAGGCCGCCGGGGAGCTCGACTCCGAGGTGCTGATCGGGGTGCCAGGCGGGGACCCGGTCGACGCCAGCTCGGCGTTGCTGATCATGACCCTCGGCGCCGGCAAGGGCGTCACGGTGGAGGTCTCCGGCGACAACGAGGCCGACGTGGAGGCGATCGCCGACCTGGTCGGGAAGGACCTGGATGCTTGACGGTGCATCCGGCTCCTGGGGTCGTCCGCTTGAGGTGGGGTCCTGGCCGCACCTCAGGCGGACGACCCCGAGGAGGGGGGCTGGGCCCAAGCAGAGGCCAGACGGCGCACGATCTCACTGAGTCGCTCGGGGCTGGTGGCGAGGTTGAGCCGCACGTGGCCGGCGAGCCCGGGCGCGTAGTCGTGCCCTGGTCCGAGCTTGACCCGCCCGCGCTCCAGCGCGACGGCCGCCGGGTCCGGGTGGCCGTAGGCACGGGCGTCGAGCCAGGCCAGGTACGTCGCCTCCAGCGGCCGCATCCGCACCTCGGGAAGGTGCCCGGCCAGCAGACCACCCAGCTGGGTGCGCAACCCGTCCAGCCGATCCAACAAGGAGGCCAGCCACGGGTCGCCTTCGGTGTACGCCGCGACGGCGGCCACGACCCCGAGCGGCGACCACGAGTCGTTCCTGGCCATCGGCTGGGCGACCAGCTTCGCGCGATCGGCGGCCGACGGGACCAGCAGCTGGGCGCAGCGCAGCCCAGCGGTGTTGAAGGCCTTCGAGGCGGCCACCACGGCGACTGCGTGGTCGTGCGTGCCCTCGAGATCGAGGTACGACGTGTGGCTCGCGCCGGGAAGGACGAGCGGTGCGTGGATCTCGTCGGAGACCACCCGTGCCCGGTGCCGGACCACGACGTCACGGATCGCCTCCAGCTCTCCCCGGGTGAACACCCGTCCCCAGGGGTTGTGGGGTTGGGTCAGGAGCAGCGTCCGGGCACCCTCGGCGAGGAGCGCCTCGAGCTGGTCGAGATCGACCTCCGCGCGGACCGCATCCGGGTCGACGACCACGTCGACGCGCTTGCGTCCCGTCAGCAGCGCCACATCGAGCTGCGGCGAGTACCCGGGCACCAGGAACACCACCGGCGCATCGTCCGAGAGCACGTCGAGCGCCACCCGCACGCCGGCCGTCACGTCGACGACGGGGAGGACCCACCCGGGTTCCACCGACGAGCCGTAGCGGCGGCGCGCGAATCCGGCGTACGCCTCGGCCAACCCGTCGGTGTAGCCGAACACCGGATACCCCGTGACACCGTCGCGCACCGCACGCAGGAGCGCCTCGTGCACCACCGGGTCGAGTGCGTAGTCCATCTCCGCGACCCACGCCGGGATCACGTCCGCAGGAACCGTCCCCCACTTGAGCACCAGCGCGCGCCTGGCCTCCTCGTCGGTGAGATCGACGAGTGGGCGTCGCCCGGCGGCCTCCGGTGTCATGCCTGCTGCTTTCCGAGGATCTCGCGGGCACGACGTACGTCGTCGTGCATGGTCTCGATCAGCGCGTCGATCCCGTCGAAGCGCTCCATGCCGCGGATCCGGTCCACGAAGGACACCTCGACCTCCACGTCGTACAGCTCCAGGTCGTCGCGGTCGAGCACGTAGGACTCCACGCGCCGCTCGCGCTGGCCGCTGAACGTCGGGTTGGTGCCGACACTGATCGCCGCCGGATAGCGCTCGCCGGTGTCGAGCCGCCGCAACCACCCGGCGTACACCCCGTCGGCGGGGGCCGCGGTCATCACCCGCGTCGGCACGTTGGCAGTCGGGAAGCCGAGCGCGCGGCCGCGCCGGTCGCCGCGCACCACGACGCCGCGGACCGCGAACGGACGGCCGAGCGCCTCGGCGGCGCCGGACACGTCTCCGGCAGCCAGGCAGGTGCGGACGTAGGTCGACGACCACACCTGCGGGCCGCCGTCCAGTGGTACGCCGACCGCGCGGAACCCGAGCTCCTCCCCGCTGGCGGTCAGGGTGGCGACGTCGCCGGCCGCCCTCGACCCGTAGCGGAAGTTGGCGCCCACCACCACCACGGCCGCGTGCAGCACATCGGCGAGGACGCGCTGCGCGAACTCCTGCGGCGTCCACGACGCCACGCCCCGGTCGAACGGAAGTGCCAGCACGTCGTCGACGCCGGCCTCGCCGAGCAGCTCGGCCCGCGTCGGGATGTCGGTGATCGTCGTGGGTGCGTGCTCGGGCCGCAACACCGCCATCGGGTGCGGGTCGAAGGTCACCGCCACCACGCGCAGACTCTCGGCCTCCGCGGCGGCACGGGCCTCTCGGACGACGTGCTGGTGCCCCAGGTGCACCCCGTCGAAGTTCCCGATCACCACCACGGTGCGGCCGAGATCCGTCGGGACGTCGTCCAGGGACCGCCAGATCTGCACGTCCGGCAGCCTAACGACGCCCGTGGCGCACTGTTCGCCGCGGGGTTCGAGGCCCGTCTCGGGTGGCCGAGTCCGGGTGCTCGGGTCGGTTGGCCGAATGTTTGTCACGGCCGTTCGGTGGCACGTTCGTCCTACCGGGCCGCCGTCACACGAAGACGGCCAGCGCGCGCGCGTCGCCGTCCCCGGGCCCGTAGAGCGCGAGGAACTCGCCCTCCGGGGCGAACAGCGCGGTCGTCGCGCTGAGCGGTAGGTCGAGGCGGCGGCCGACGCGGACGGCTCGAGCCTGGTCCTGGTCGAGGTCGAGCGCCGGGAAGCTCGCCCGGGCCGCGTCGGCGATGGGAGTCATCGTGAACGCCTCGGTCAGTGCCTCGAGGGTGGAGGCCGCGGACACGTCGAACGGGCCGACCGCCGTACGTCGTAGGGCCGTGAGGTGTCCGCCCACACCGAGCGCCGCGCCGAGGTCGCGGGCCAGAGCGCGGACGTAGGTGCCGCTGGAGCAGTGGACCGAGATGCGTACGTCGGGCAGGTCGAGACCCGTGACCTCCAGGGCGTGGACGGTGACCTGGCGCGGCGGCAGGTCCACGCTCTCGCCGGCCCGGACCCGGACGTAGGCGCGCTTGCCGCCGACCTTCACCGCGGAGACCGCGCTGGGGACCTGGTCGATCTCGCCGACATACGCCGCCAGCGCCACGCGGACGCCGTCGTCGGTGAGGTCGTCGGTTGGTCGGGTCTCGAGGATCTCCCCCTCGGCGTCGTCGGTGGTGGTGGTGGCGCCGAGCCGGACCGTCGCGTCGTACCGCTTGTCCGTCAGGGTGAGGTGCCCGAGCAGCCGGGTCGCCCGGTTGAGACCCAGGACCAGCACCCCGGTGGCCATCGGGTCGAGGGTGCCGGCGTGCCCGACCTTGCGGGTGCCGGCCAGCCGGCGTACGCGGGAGACGACGTCGTGCGAGGTCATCCCTCCGGGCTTGTCGACGACGACGAGCCCGGACACGTCGGTCACGATGACTCGTCCGCCTCCTCTGCCTCGTCCGCCTCGTCGGCGTCCCGGGGCTTCTTGTAGGGGTCGGCCTCTCCGGCGTACGACGAGCCCCGCTGAGCCGCCACCTCCGCATCCTGCGCCTTGGCCCGGGCCAGTACCTCGTCGAGGTGGCGGGCGCTCTCGGGAAGGGCGTCATGGATGAAGGTCAGCGTCGGGGCGTGCCTCATCCCGAGCTGCTTGGCGACCTCCGAGCGGAGCAGACCCTTGGCCGACTCCAGCGCGGCCGCGGTGCTGACGAGGTCGGTCTCCTCGCCGAGCACCGTGTAGAACACCGTCGCCTGCTGGGTATCGCCGGTGACGCGGACGTCGGTGACGGTGACGAACCCGAGCCGCGGGTCCTTGATCCGCCGCTCGAGCATCTCGGCGACAGTGACCTGGATCCGGTCCGCGATCTTCCGGATACGGGGGTTGGCCATCGGACTTCCTCGGGTCGAGTTCCCCGCCTGAGCGGGGAACTTGGCACTTGTAGGGGGAGATTTCGGCCACGAAGTGTCGAGTTCCCCGCCTCAGCGGGGAACTCGCCACCCCCGGCCACCAACTCAGGCCCTCGGGATCTCCCGCATCTCGAAGGCCTCGACGACGTCGCCCTCCTTGATGTCCTGGTAGTTCCGCAGGACCAGACCGCACTCGAAGCCCTCGCGGACCTCGGCCGCGTCGTCCTTCTCGCGCTTCAGCGAGGCCAGGTCGAGGTTGTCGGCGACGACGGCGCCGTCGCGGATCAGCCGCACCTTGGCGTTGCGCCGGATCACTCCGCTGGTGACCATGCAGCCCGCGATGTTGCCGATCTTCGACGAGCGGAAGATCGCGCGGATCTCCGCCTGGCCGAGGGTCGACTCCTCGAACTCGGGCTTGAGCATGCCCTTGAGCGCCGCCTCGATCTCCTCGATCGCGTTGTAGATGACCGAGTAGTAGCGGATCTCGACGCCTTCCTTGTCCGCCAGCTCGGTCGCCTTGCCCTGCGGGCGGACGTTGAAGCCGATGATGATCGCATCGGACGCCGCGGCCAGCATCACGTTGGTCTCGGTGATCGCGCCGACACCGCGGTCGATGACGCGCAGCGACACCTCGTCGCCGACGTCGATCTTCGACAGCGAGTCCTCCAACGCCTCGACCGAGCCGGACACGTCGCCCTTGAGGATCAGCGTGAGCTCCTGGCTCTCGCCCTTCTCCATGGAGGCCATGAAGTCCTCGAGGGTACGACGCACGCGGCGCTGCGCCTGCATGGCGGCACGTTCGCGTGCCTCGCGCTTCTCGGCGATCTGGCGGGCCACCCGGTCGTCCTCCACGACCAGGAAGTTCTGGCCGGCACCGGGCACGGCCGACAGGCCGAGCACCATCGCCGGCTGCGCCGGCAGGGCCTCGTCCATCGGCTCGGCGTTCTCGTCGAGCAGCGCCCGCACGCGGCCGAACGCTGGACCGGCGACGATCGAGTCGCCGACCCGGAGCGTTCCGCGTTGGACCAGCACCGTCGCCACCGGGCCACGCCCGCGGTCGAGGTGGGCCTCCACGACGATCCCTTGGGCGTCCTGCTCGGGGTTGGCGCGCAGGTCGAGCGACGCGTCCGCGGTCAGCACGATCGCCTCGAGCAGCTTGTCGAGGTTGAGCTCGGACTTGGCCGAGACGTCGACGAACATCGTGTCGCCGCCGTACTCCTCGGGCACCAGGCCGTACTCGGTGAGCTGGCCACGGACCTTGGTCGGGTCGGCCTCCGGCTTGTCGATCTTGTTCACCGCGACCACGATCGGAACGTCGGCCGCCTTGGCGTGGTTGAGCGCCTCCACGGTCTGGGGCATCACACCGTCGTCGGCGGCGACCACGAGGACCGCGATGTCCGACGACTGCGACCCGCGGGCACGCATGGCGGTGAACGCCTCGTGACCCGGGGTGTCGATGAACGTGATGGCCCGCTCGTCACCGTCGACCTCGGTGGCCACCTGGTAGGCGCCGATGTGCTGGGTGATGCCGCCTGCCTCCTTGTCGACCACGTTGGCCGAGCGGAGGGCGTCGAGGAGCTTGGTCTTGCCGTGGTCGACGTGGCCCATGACGGTCACGACGGGAGGACGTACGACGAGGTCGGACTCGTCGCCCTCGTCCTCGCCGAACTCGAGGTCGAAGGACTCGAGCAGCTCGCGGTCCTCGTCCTCGGGCGAGACGACCTCGACGACGTAGTTGAGCTCCTCGCCGAGCAGCTCGAGCGTCGCGTCGTTGACCGACTCCGTCGCGGTCACCATCTCGCCGAGCGAGAAGAGCATCTGCACCAGCGACGCCGCGTCGACGTTGATCTTCTCAGCGAAGTCGGTCAGGGACGCACCCCGCGCCAGGCGGACCGTCTCGCCGTTGCCCTTGCGGACACGCACACCGCCGATCGTCGGAGCCTCCATGGCCTCGAACTCCTGGCGACGGGCGCGCTTGGACTTGCGACCACGGCGAGACGGACCGCCGGGTCGACCGAACGCACCCTGGGTCTGGCCACGGCCACCGGGACGTCCGCGGCCTCCGGGGCCACCGCCGAAGCCGGGGCCACCGCGACCGGGAGCACCGGCACCGGCGCCACCACGACTGGGAGCGCCGACACCGCCACGGCCCGGAGCACCGCCACGGCCGGAAGCGCCACCGCGACCCGGGGCGCCACCGCGGCCGGGGCCACCACCGGGGCCGCCACCGGGGCCACCCGGCCCGCGGTTGGCCCCGAAGCTGCTCTGGTTACGGGCGATCATCGCCGGGTTGGGTCGAGGCATGCCCGGACGTCCGCCCGCGGGCGGACGGGGCGGACGGCTGTCGTCCTCGTCGCTCTCGCGCGGCGCCGGGGCAGGCCGACGGCCCATGCCCTGGCTGGACGCGAACGGGTTGTTCCCGGGCCTCGGAGTGCCT
>JAICSC010000326.1 GCA_025937085.1 Nocardioides sp. | reverse complement strand
TCGAGGAACTGGAGGGCGACGTTGGCGACCATGTGGTCGACGAAGCCGGTGTCGGTCTGGACGGGCACTGTCTCTCCTGGGCCTCTTCTGGGGCGGGGAACGCGACGCGGTGGTCCGAGAGCGTCAAATCTAGGGCACGCGAGAACAGGCGGCGGCCCACCCGTGGGAACGAGCCGGCCGCGCGGGAGTCACTCGCCGTGGCGCGCGACGTACCCTCCGAGCACGCGCACCCGACCCTCCTCGTCGAGTACGCCGGCGTCCCCGGTGCTCAGCCAGCCCTGGTCGAGCACCGCCTCGGAGTCACCGCGCCGCCCGTGGTAGCCGTCCATCACGCCCGGGCTCGCGACCTGGATCTCGCCGTCGCCGGAGATCCGGACGTCCGTGCCGGGCAGCGGCCGACCCGCGGTGCGGCTGCCGGCGTCCTCGGGGAGCGCGATGCTGACGGCGCCGCCGGCCTCGGCGCGGCCGTAGGCCTCGAGGACCGTGACCCCGGCTCCCTCGAAGAACTCGAGCAGCTCCGTGTCCAGCGCCCCGCCTCCGCACAGGACGAACCTCAGCCGGTCGCCGAACAGCTCCCGCACGTCGGTGCGGACCAGCTTGTCGACCGTCCGCTGCCGGCGCAGCAACCCCGGTCGGTGCTCCTCCTCGATCGCGGCGCGGATCCGCTCGAGGAGCCCCGGCGTCGCGGCGATGAACGTGGGCCGCACCAGAGCCACGGACTCCACCGCGCGGTCGGGCCGCCCCTCGAGGGCGATCGGGAACCCGCACGCCAGCTGGACGCCCAGCAGGGACTGCGCGTACGCCGTCCGGAGCGGCAGCGCGAGATAGGCCAGGTCCGCGTCGGTGAGCTGTCCCAGCATCGCCACGGCGGTCGCCTGGTAGGTCCGTGCGGCATGGCTCAGGCGTACGCCGCGCAGCCCGCCGGCCAGGTCGTCGACGTACGTCAGCGCGGCGAGCCCGTCCCGGCGGACGGCGTACAGCCGCTGCGACAGGGCGCGCGGGTGGTCGGCGAGGTGCTCGGACCCGAGTCCGAGGAGTCCTTCCAGGGTGAGCACCCGCTGGTCGGGGTAGTCGCCGTCGATCTGGACGACCTTGGTCACGTCGCGGATGCGCGCCCGGATCCGCCACAGCATCCGCACCGCGTCGTAGTCCTCGGCGATCACGACGCGGGCCCGCGAGTCGGCCAGCACCGCGGCGATGGTGGCGTCGTCGGCGTCCGGGTCGACGGCCGTCACGGCGCCCCCGGCCCACAGCGTCGCCAGGTGGCCGAGCACCCACTCGAAGCGCGTCGAGGCGAGGATCGCGACCCGGTCCTCGACCTCGATGCCGAGCGACAGCAGCCCGGCCGCTAGACCCTCGACGAGCTCGTGCGTCTGCGCCCAGGTCGACTCCTGCCAGCCGCCGTCGACCGGGTAGTAGAAGGCGTCCTCGTCGGGGGTGTCCTCGACTCGGGCGAGGAACATGTGCACGAGCGATCGCGGGCGCTTGTCGATCACCACGGGGTCGTTCGCCACCCGCACGCTCCCTCGCTCGCCGGTGTCGTCACTCTAGTGAGCGACCGCAGTCAGTCCTGGACCGCCTTGCTGATCGCGATGCACCGGGTGATCCAGGTCCGCTCCTCGTCGTCCAACGCGCGGTCGGCCCGGAGGGCGTCGTACACCGACCAGCTGGCGTTCAGCACCATCCGCACGATCACCCAGTCCCGGGCCCGGTCCTCGTCGAGACCCGCGTGGTCCACCAACGTGTGGAACCGCCGGCGCAGCCCGTCGCGGAGATCACCGGCCAGCTCGTCGTACCGGTTCCACAGCATCGGGGCCGGCTCGTAGTGCGGGTCGCCCGACATCGGTTTCGGGTCGATCACCAGCCACGCGCCGCGTTCCGGCCCGAGGTCCGGGGGCGCCGCAAGCACGTTCTCGTAGTGCAGATCGCCGTGGATGATCCGTCCGACGCTGGCCGGGTCGGAGACCAGGTCCCGCCCGAGTGAGAGGGCCTGCTCGCGGTACCGGAGCGGGATCGGCGCGTCGGCCGGCAGCCGGTCGAGGTCGTCCAGCCAGCGGTCGACGTACGACGTGACGGTCGCGAGCTGCGGGAGGGCCGGCCGATGGAGCTTGGGGTAGAGGCCGGCGACGATCTCGCACGCCTCGAGGTCCCACACCTCGGTCAGGTCGCGGCGGTCGAGGCGCTCGAGGAGGAGGGCGCGGCGGCGCGGGTCGGCGCGCAGCAGCCGGACGGTCCCGTCGCCGTGCCAGTGCTGGAGGACCAACCCTTCGTGCACCGACTCGTCGTCCTCGTCGAAGGTCACCTTGAGCACTGCGGGCGTGCCGTCGTCGGTGCGGACCGGGGCGACCAGGGAGCAGAAGCCGTGCCACAGGTCGTCGCCCTCGCGGGTCAGCGCCCAGTCGTCGAGGACCTCCCCGAACAGCCTCGGCAGACCGTCGAGCCACCGGGCCCAGTCCGGCCCGAGCCCGCGCTGCTCGTCGAGTCCCTCGGGCAGCTCGATCGGCACGCGGGCCATCGTGGCACGAGCGTTGCCGGCGACCCTCCGGTGGTTGAGGAAGGCGCCCTGGGAGCGCCTCCGGTGGTTGCGGAAGGCGCCCTGGCGCCAGTCTCGAAACCACCTCGATCACCGATGGTTTCGAGACGCTCGCAGAGCTCGCTCCTCAACCACCGGCGCACCCCTACCGGTGGTCGAGGAGGCGCCCCAGCGCCGTCACGAGACCCGGTGACGATGCCTGGGGCAGGACCCACAACACCACCGGAGGTTTCGAGACGCTCGGGGAGCTCGCTCCTCACCACCACCAATACGGTGGGGGCGTGGCGGCGTACGACTGGGACGAGCTGCGCGGGCTCAGCCTGGCGCGGCAGTTCCCCGACGTATCCGTTGGCGACGCGGGCGCCGTGGCCGAGACCGTCCGCCGGATGGGGCCGATCCAGTCGCAGACCGCCCGTTCGCCGTACGTCGCGCTGGGCGCGCGCCTCGCGGGCGTCACCCACGACGCCGTCACCGCGGCGTACGAGTCGCACGCGATCGTCCGCGGCAGCACGATCCGCGGCACCGTCCACACCTCGACCGCCGACCACCACGCGCTGCTCGACGCGACGACCCGGGTCGGGCAGCGAGGGACCTGGGTACGTCACCTCGGGCTCCGGCACAGCGAGGTCGAGGAGGTGTGGCACGCGACCGAACAGTTCGCCGCGGACTCCTGGCGCACCGCCGACGAGCTCCTCGAGCACCTGGGCAACTGGCTCGAGGAGCACGACGAGGAGTCCCCAGAGGCGATCGACCGCGGCCTCGGTCGGTACCTCACCTTCGGTCACGGAGGTCTGCTGCGCCGGCCGTTGAAGGGTCCGTGGTCCGGCCAGGGCCTTGCGGGCTACCGCACGGCGGCCGCCGTTCTCCCCGACCGGAAGCCGCCCGACGACGCGTTGGCGCAGATGGCCAGGCTTCACCTCGCGTCCTACGGACCCGCCAGCCGCCGCGACGTCGCCTGGTGGTCCGGGCTCGGGCTGCGTCGGGTCGACGCGCTCCTGGAGAAGCTCGACCTGAGCTGGGGTGAGGGTCCCGGTGGGCTGCCGTACGCCGACGTGCCCGGCGCCCCGGTCGGGCGGGACCTACCCGGCGTACGGCTGGTCCCGGAGTTCGATGCGGTGCTCTGCGGCTACGACCCGAAGGCGCGCGACCGCTTCGTCTCGCCGGCCGACCACGAGCGGCTGTGGAGTCAGCGCAACGGGTACATGCTCGCGCCGCTGCTCGTGGACGGCCGGATCGGTGGTCACTGGCGGATCGAGGGCACCGGCCGCGAGAGGTCGCTCGCGGTCTCGTCCTTCGCCGGGTCGCGCAAGCCGCGCAAGGCCGAGCTGGACGAGCCGGTCGCGGCGCTCTGCGCCGCCCTCGACGTCAGCCTCGGGTCGGTGTCGGTCAACAGGATCTGAGCTGGATCCCCCTGTGAGCTCACTGAGCTCTGGAGTTCTGTGAGTTCAGGCGTGGGTGCCGACGAAGTACGC
>JAICSC010000138.1 GCA_025937085.1 Nocardioides sp. | reverse complement strand
TACTGGCGCGGTGACGCTGGCGGGTGCCGAGGTTCTTCGGCTGCTCATGTCGCTCGGGCTCCTCGTCGTCGCGGCGCACGCGCTCGGTCAGGCCTTCGTGCTGCTGCGGCAGCCACGCGTGATCGGGGAGATCGTCGGCGGCCTCCTCCTGGGTCCCACCGTCCTCGGCCTGGTGCTCCCGTCGTGGCACGCCGCGCTGTTCCCCGCGGCCGGCGACGGCGCAGCAGTCCTCGGCTGGTCCTACCAGCTCGGGCTCCTGCTCCTGATGTTCTGCTCGGGCGCCGAGATGCGCACGGTGTTCCGGCCGGGGGAGGGACGGGTGGTGGGGCTGGTGACGGTCGTGGGCGTGACCGTACCCTTCCTCGCGGGCCTGGCCGTCTTCGCCATCATCGACCCGGGCGGGCTCGCCGGACCTGCCGGTGACACGACCGCGTTGACGCTGGTGTTCGGCCTCGCGGTGGCGGTGACGAGCATCCCGGTGATCTCGCGGATCATGGTGGACCTCGGCATCATCGACACCTCCTTCGCGCGTGTGGTGCTCGGGGTCGCGGTCCTGGAGGACCTCGTGGTGTACGTCGTGCTTGCGCTCGCCCTGGGGATGGTCTCCGCTCCCGCCGCCGCCCCGTTCGGCCTACCCGCTCTGCTGGGGCTCGAGCCCGGGAGTGGTGAGGAGATGGTCGTCCACGCGGCGGTGACCCTGGGCTTCCTGGCGGCAATGGCCCTCGGCGGGCCTGCTGTCTTCCGCCTGCTGCGCGGGTCGCGCTGGAACCTGGTCACCAGCAGCAGCCCGATCGCCTTCCACCTCGTCTTCCTCTTCGGTGGCACGCTCGCCAGCCTCTGGCTGGGCATCACGCCGATCTTCGGCGCGTTCATGGCCGGGATCGCCACCAGTGCGGCCACCGATGCCGTCTCGGTGCAGGCCCGCGAGTCGATCAGGTCGTTCTCGTTCGCGTACTTCGTGCCCGTCTACTTCGCCATCGTCGGCGTGCAGCTCGACCTGGTGCACAGCTTCGACCCCTGGTTCTTCTGCTGGTTCCTGGTGTTCGCCTGCGTCGTCAAGAGCGCCAGTGTGTACGCCGGAGCGCGGCTGGCCGGAGAGCCCCGGCACGGCTCCCGGTACCTCGCGTTGGCGACGAACGCGCGCGGTGGACCCGGGATCGTGCTGGCGTCGGTGGCCTTCGGGGCCGGCATCGTCAGCGAGGAGTTCTACACCTCGCTGGTGCTGCTGGCTGTCGTGACGTCGTTGGTCACCGGCACCTGGTTGGGGCGAATCGTCCGGGCCGGCGGGACGCTGCGGGAGGAGCGGCCCGGCGCGGTGCGTCGCTCCCACAAGGCGTCCGCGGGGTCGGCGCCCGAGTAGCTGCCCACGCACGGTCCACCAGTGCATATCCGCGGTGCGCCCCCCACAGTGCCCCTGCATTCGGCGTACACCGGCCGGACATCTTTGGTGGAGGCGCCGGGACGCAGATGACCGTGAAGTGGGTCAGGGGGGCGGGTCCTGCCCCGCGAAGGGGGTCCAGGTGCACAGCGCGCAGAGCGGGATGAAGTCGACCGACGGGCTCAGGGTCGGTGTCGCGGGCATCGGCTACTGGGGCTCCAAGCACGTCCGGACGATGCGGTCCCTGGACTCGGTGAGCCAGGTGGTGGTCATCGATCCCAGCGAGGAGCGGGTCGCCAAGCTCCGACATTCATTCCCCGAGGTACACGGCTACCCGGACCTCGAGGCTGCCCTGCCCGCGATCGACGCTCTCGTCGTCGCGACGCCACCCACCACGCACGCACCTCTGGCGTGTGCCGCCATGGAGGCCGGGAAACACGTCCTCGTCGAGAAGCCCTTCGCCACCGGGGTCCAGGACGCCCACCGCATGGTCGGGATGTCGCGCGAGCGCGACGTGGTCCTGATGGTCGGGCACACGTTCGAGTACCACTCGGCCGTCTGGGCGCTCCGCGAGATGGTCGCGCGGGGAGAGCTGGGCGACCTGTACTACCTGGACACCTCACGGCTCAACCTCGGTCTCTACCAGCACGACGTGAACGTCCTGTTCGACCTGGCGCCGCATGACATCTCGATCCTGAACTATGTGCTGGGCAGCACTCCGGTGAGCGTCGAGTGCTGGGGCTCGCGGCACGCCCACCGCCGGCTCGAGGACATCGCCTATCTGCGTGTGTGCTACGACGAGCCCCACGTCGAGGCCAACGTCCACGTGAGCTGGCTGGACCCGTGCAAGGTCCGTCGGATGACCGTCGTGGGGAGCTCGAAGATGGTCGTGTTCGACGACCTGGAGGGTGAGGAGCGGATCCGCGTCCACAACAAGGGCGTGAGCCAGCCCGACGAGTCCGCCGACCTGACCATGCCGCCGATGTCCTACCGGTACGGCGAGGTCGTCGCTCCCTACCTCGTGGTGAACGAGCCGCTCCTCGTGGAGGACGAGCACTTCGTCGACTGCGTCCTGACCGGCATGAGCCCGCTCACCGACGGGGCGAACGGCCTGGCGGTGGTGGAGGTCCTCGAGGCCGCCCAGCTGTCGATGAAGGAGCGGCGCGAGGTCTTCCTCGAGGAGGTCCGGCGGAACCTGCAGAACGGCTTCGACCGGCTGCCCGGGAAGCACGCTCTCGTGGGGCAGGAGGCGGTGTGACCGCCCTCGACGTCCGGTCGGGAGTGCCGTTCCTCGACCTGCGCCGGGTGACCGACGAGGTAGCCCCCGACGTCCGGGCCGGGTGGAACGCACTTCTCGAGTCCGGCGCGTTCATCGGCGGAGAGGTCGTGGCCGGCTTCGAAAGTGACCTGGCCGCCTTCTGCGGGACGTCGTACGCCGTCGGCGTGGCCAACGGCACCGACGCCCTCCACCTGACGCTGCGCGGGCTGGGGATCGGTCCCGGGGACTCCGTGATCGTGCCGGCCAACACGTTCGTCGCCACCGTGGAAGCCGTGGTCCTGGCAGGGGCGACACCTCGGTTCGCCGACGTCGACCCGGAGACGCTCCTGATCACCGCCGACTCGATCGCCGCAGCCATGCTGCCGTCCGCGAAGGCGGTGATCGCGGTGCACCTGTACGGGCAGATGCCCGACATGGACGCGATCTCGCAGTACGCCGAGGCCCGCGGGCTCCTCCTCATCGAGGACGCGGCTCAGGCGCAGGGCGCGACCTTCGGCACGCGGCGTGCCGGCGCCTACGGCGCGGCGGGCTGCTTCAGCTTCTACCCCGGGAAGAACCTCGGGGCCTTCGGCGACGCCGGCGCGGTCGTGACCTCCGATCCCGCGCTCGTCGACCGCCTCCTCGCACTGCGGGACCACGGCCGCGCGGTGGGGACCCACCACGACCACGTCCTCGTCGGCACGAACAGCCGCCTCGACGGCGTCCAGGCCGTCGTGCTCAGCGCCAAGCTCCGGCACCTCGAGGACTGGAACCGGGCCCGCCGGGACCTGATGGGGCTCTACCGGGAGCTGCTCGACCCTGCCCGGGCGGCGCCGGTGGCCGAACAGGCAGGTGGTCGCGGGGTGCACCACCTGGCCGTGGTCCGGGTCGCCGACCGAGAACGCGTGCGCCACCAGCTCGATGCTGACGGCATCGCGACCGGGATCCACTACCCGGTCCCGTGCCACCTGATGCAGCCCTACCGCCGCTACGCCGACGGCGCCCTTCCCGCCGCTGAACGCGCAGCCGACGAGGTGCTGTCCCTGCCGATGTACCCGCACCTGGCGGCCGATGACGTCATACGGGTCGCGGAGACGCTCAACCAGGTGGCCGGGAGTCGGCACCCGTGAGGGTCGGGGCCACGCGGTCGGACGAGGGCGCGGAGCAGAGACGGGTCGAGCAGGGGCTCGATGCCGACCCCCACGTCCTGATCGCCTACGCCGGCTCCCGGGACACGACCGCCGCCTTCCTCCTCGGGAGGGACGCCAGGCTGCGCAGCGGCACCGTCCTCTACGCCGGCAGCCGCATCGGGGCGCGGTTGCAGACCGGCCACCACGTGGTGGTGCGCGAGGAGTGCCAGATCGGGGACGACGTCTCGATCTGGAGCAACACGGTGGTCGACTACGGCTGCCGGATCGGCGACCGCGTCAAGATCCACAGCAACTGCTACATCGCCCAGTACACCGAGATCCTCGAGGACGCCTTCCTCGCTCCCGGCGTCACCGTGGCCAACGACCTCTACCCGGGCCAGGTGGAGTCGGCACGGCTGATGTCGGGGCCGCGGGTGGGGGCAGGGGCCCAGATCGGTGTGAACGTGACCCTGCTGCCGTTCGTGCGGATCGGTGACGGATGCCTGGTCGGCGCCGGCTCGGTGGTGACCCGCGACCTCCCGCCCGGGACCGTCGCCTACGGCAACCCGGCTCGGGTACGGGGGCGGGTCGAGGACCTGCTCGAGATCGGGCAGAGAGTCGTGCCCGACCTGACCTCCGCCGCACGGCTCAGCGTCCCCGTCCGGCAGGTGGCCGAGGCATGACCTCGCGACAGCTCCGGCGCGCACCTGCGCCCGCCACCAGGCCGGCTCCGCCGAAGCAGTCTGGGCCCGTGGCCGGGGCCGGCCGGGGCTACGAGCTCGCCAAGCGGGTCCTCGACATCACGCTCGCCGCAACAGTTCTGGTGGTGTCCGCCCCGGTCCTGCTGGTCGTGGCCGTCCTGATCCGGCTGACCAGCCGGGGTCCGGTGCTGTTCCGGCAGACCCGTGTGGGGCGAACCGGTGCGCCCTTCCTGATGCTGAAGTTCCGCACGATGCGACACGGTTGCGACGACCAGGCGCACCGCGACTACGTGCGTCTCCTGCTCGCGGACCAGGCACAGGCGCACGACGGGCTCTACAAGCTCGTCGACGACCCGCGGGTGACGCGCGTCGGTGCGGTGCTGCGACGACTCAGCCTCGACGAGGTGCCCCAGCTCCTGAACGTGTTGAAGGGCGACATGTCGCTGGTGGGTCCCCGCCCGGCACTGGACTTCGAGGCCGACCTCTTCCCGGACTGGGCCGCGCCGCGCTACCTGGTCGCGCCAGGGGTGACCGGTCTGTGGCAGGTGAGCGGTCGGAACCGGCTGACCATGCTGCAGGGGCTCGAGCTGGACGTGGAGTACGTCGAGCGACGCAGCTTCGTGGTGGACCTTCTGATCCTGGCCCGCACCGTGCCCGCGGTCCTCGGACGCGGTGCGCGCTGATGCGGCGGGTACGGGGCCCCACCGACGCGGTGGCGCGCGTTCCCGACTCGGTCGGGTCCTCCCGGACAGTTGCGCGAGCACCCCTCGACGCCGACGACACGACCAGCCGCGACTCGATGCTCGTCTCCGGCGGGACGTCGCTCGCGCGGCTGTCCGGGGTCGCCAGGGTGGTGGTCATCGGCGCGGTCCTCGGGCCCACGACGTTCGGCAACGCCTTCCAGATCACCAACTCCCTGCCGAACCTCATCTACTACGGCTTCCTCGCCGGCTCGTTGGTCTCCTCCCTGCTGGTGCCGGCGCTCGTCCGGCATCTGGTGGCGGGCGAGCCGGCCCGGGTCCCCGTCGTCGCGCGGGGGTTCCTGGGCCTGGCACTCGCCGGCAGCGCCGCGACCCTGCCGATCATGGTGCTCGGCCTGCCCTGGCTGATGCGGCTCGCGTCCTTCGGCACGTCGGCCACGACGGCGGACGAGCAGGTCAGGCTGGTCACGGTGCTGGCGCTCCTGACCGCACCCCAGGTCATGCTGTACGCCGTCGCCGGGACCGGCGCGGCCGTGATGTACGCCCACCGGCGGTTCGCGCTTCCCGCCTGCGCCCCGGCCCTGGAGAACCTCGGCATGATCCTGGTCTTCGGGATCTGCGGAGCGACCTTCGGCGTCCGGAACGAGGACGGCACGATCCCGCATGGCGAGCTCCTGCTCCTGGGCCTCGGCGCGACCGCGGCGGTCGCGCTGCATGCGGGGTTGCAGTGGTGGGGCGCCCGTCGGTGTGGTGTCGTCCTCGTGCCCGGACGCGGCTGGGCCGTCCCCGAGGTCCGCGCCGTCGTCGGCAGGGCCATGCGTTCGATGGCACAGGCGGGTCTGCTCGCCACCCAGACGGTGGCCATGCTCGTGGTCATGTCGCGGGTGCCCGGCGGGGTCGTCGCCCTGCAGATCGCGCTGAACTTCTACTTCCTGCCGCTGGCGCTGATCGCGACGCCCGTCGGTCTGGCGGTGCTGCCCCGACTCGCGCGGCTGCACCATCGCGGTGACCTCACCACCTTCTGGGACGCCTACGCCCGGGGGATGATGCTCGCCCTGTTCCTGGTGGTGCCGGCAGCGGTGGGCTACCTGGCGCTGGCGCGCCCCATCGCCCGGGTCGTCGGCATCGGTTCGATGGCGACGGCGGAGGGCTACGAGCTGGTCGCCGGGGCGCTGGCCATGCTCTCGATCGGTCTGGCCGGTGCCGCGGTCTTCTTCATCTCCACCCAGGCCTCCTACGCCCGGGACGACGCCCGTCGGCCGCTCCGGTCCATGACCGTCCAGACGATCGTGTGCCTGGCCCTGATCGGGCTCGCAGTGGCCGTGGCCCCCGATCACGCTCTGGTACAGGCCGTGGCCGCGGCGTACGCCGTGGGCTGCCTGGTGGGAGCGGGCCACCTGTTCGTGACGGTGACTGCGGGCGCACCGGCCGCCGCCCGGTGTTGCCTACGAGCGGCGGGGCGGGTCCTGCTCGGAACGGTCGCGATGCTGCCGGCAGTGCTGGCCGTCGCGCTCACGGTGCCGGACCTCGTGCCGGGCCGTCTCGGCTTCCTGCTCGCAGTGCTGGGCGGCAGCCTCAGCGGAGCTCTCGCCTTCGGCGGCAGCCAGGCACTCCTCCGTGCACCCGAGCTGTCCTGGCTCGGGTCCGTCTTCCGGAGCCGTGGCGCCGCGGTCGAGGTGGGCGTCCCATGAGCACCGCGACGGCCGTTGCCGGGAGCGGTCGCAGCTCCCTGACCGGGCTGGCCGGGCTGGCGGTGGCGGCGGCCACGGCATCGGTGGCAGCCGTGCTCGGCGTCGCTGCCGTCGTGGCTCCGCCGTCAACGATCCCCGCCCTCGTGGTCCTGTCCGTCGTCGTCGTCGCCGTGTGGCGGACTCCCGCCATTGCTGCGGTCGCCGTCATCGCGATCACGCCCTTGGTCGCAGGCATCGACCGTGGCCGTCTGATCCCGGTCCTGCGACCGAACGAGGCGCTGGTGCTGCTGATGTCGGGGATCCTGGTGCTCCGCGCGGTCGTCCGCCTGCCGAACGGGTGGCGTCCCCGGATCCGCCTCAGCCGGCTCGAGGCCACCTTGCTGCTGATGGCCGCCGCGAGCTCGGTGGTTCCCGTCTTCTTCATGCTGCTCCGGGGACGAACCGTGGAGGCCGACGACATCAGCTACGCCCTGGTGCTGTGGAAGTACCTCGCGGGGTACCTCCTCGTGCGGCTGACGGTGCGGACGGAGCGCGAGATCGGCTGGTGTCTGTGGGCGTCGGTGCTCACGGCCTCCGTGGTGGGAGTGGTCGGGTTCCTCCAGGCACTGGACCTGCTGGGTGTGCGCGAGCTGCTGCTGACCTACTGGGTGCCGTTCGGGCACGACGGAGCGCTGGCGAACCCACGAGGGGGATCCACCCTGGCGCTGCCCGCCGCCACCGCCGACCTGATGATCCTGAACCTCGCGATCGTGACCGGGCTGTGGTGGAAGGACCGCCGCCGCGGCGTCGTGCTCGGTGGGATCGCCATGGTCTGCATCCTGGGCGTCCTGGCTGCGGCGGAGTTCTCCAGCGCCCTCGGCCTCCTCGTGGCCGCCATCTGCATCGCTCTCGCGCTCGGCAGGCTGGACCTGCTCGGGTACGTCCCGGTCGCGGTGGGTTCGGCCGCGTTGGCCGTCTGGCCGGTCATCGAGCATCGGCTGGTCGGCTTCCAGGGTCCGACGGGTCTTCCGATCAGCTGGACCACCCGGCTGGCCAACCTGGAGACCTACTTCTGGCCGCAGCTCTTCTCCGGCTGGAACCCGGTGCTGGGCGTGCGACCGGCCGCCCGGGTCGTGGTCACCTACCAGGGAACCGGCTTCGTGTGGATCGAGAGCGGCTACACCTGGCTGCTGTGGGGCGGCGGGGTGACGTTGCTCGCGGCGTACCTGTGGTTCGTGCTGGTCGGGGCCCGCACGACCTGGGCGGTCTGTCGACCCCTCACGTCCAACCGGTCGGTGGCGGCACTCGCCGCCTTCACCGGCGTCGTCACGACGTCGGTCCTGATGGTCTTCGACCCCCACATCACCTATCGCGGCAGTGCCGACCTGCTGTTCGCCCTGCTGGCGATCGTGGCCGCAGGAGGCGCCGTACCCCTGGGGGACAAGGCCCGAACACTGCGAACGACAGGAGAGCGACGATGAAGCGCACCGGCCCGACCGACAAGGCTCGAAGCCTGCTGCGCACCCATCTGTGGCTGGTCCTCCTGGCGACCTGCATGTCCGTCGGTGCCGCGGTTGCGGCGGTGGGCGCCAAGCCGGTGACCTACACCGCGACCGCCGAGGTGGTGGTGTCGCCGACGCAGACCGACAGCAACCCGATCCAGCCCGACATGGGCACCGAACGCGCCATCGCCGAGTCGGGAGTCGTGGTGCACAGTGGCGCGGAGGCCCTGTCCGTCGACGACGGAACGGTGCGGAAGAGCCTGTCCGTCTCGGTCGTCCCGCAGACGTGGGTGCTCCGCATCTCCTACACCGCGAGCACCCCCGACGCGGCCTACAGCGGTGCCACCGCGCTCGCGACGTCGTACGTCGACTACCGCGACCGCGAGCGCACCACGAGC
>JAICSC010000274.1 GCA_025937085.1 Nocardioides sp. | reverse complement strand
GCGGGCGCCTGAGCCAGCGGAGCGCGCAGCGTCACCCGGACCGGGTGTCGCGTCCCGGCCAGGTCGATCTCGAACGCCGACGCGTCCAGGTCCCCCTGACGAACCGGACGGTCGGCACGCAGCAGCGCGAGCCCGACGCTCGTGCCGACGGTGGCGCCGTACGCCGCACTGGTGACGTAGCCGGCCGGCTCGCCGTCGCACAGCAGCAGCTCGCCACCCCAGACCATGGGTCCGGGATCGTCGACGACGAACGAGACCAGCCGGCGTCGCTCCCTCGGTCCGCGGAGTCGTACGCGGTGACTCTGGAGAGCCGACCGACCGAGAAAGTCCTTGCTCGGCTCGCCTTGCTCGTCGAGCTGGTCGAGAGCGGTGGCGAACACGAGACCGGCCTCGACCGGGGTCAGGTCGGGACTGAGGTCACGCGGGAACGCCCGGTAGCCCTTCTCCAGCCGGAGCGCCTCGATCGCGTAGTAGCCCGCGTCGGTCGGTGCACCGATCTCGTGCAGCGCGTCGTAGACGGTCGGGGCGTCGGACCCCGCGACGGTCAGCTCCCATCCCAGCTCCCCGACGTAGGTCATCCGGGTCGCCCGGACCGGACGGCCGGCCAGCTCGACCACCCGGCTGGTCGCGAACGGGAAAGCCCGCTCGGACCAGGTTCCTTCGTCGGTCGGGCCTGTCGAGACAGCCGCCAGAACCGCTCGCGAGCGCGGCCCCATGACCCCCAGTACGGCGTAGTCGTCGGTGACGTCACGGACCGCGGTGCCCGGCCGTGCGTGCCGGCGCAGCCAGTCCAGGTCGCGGACCGTCGTGGCGGAGCTGGACACGATCCAGAACTCGTCGGCGCCCGCACGAGTCACGGTGAGATCGGCCTCGTAGGTGCCGCGCGCGTTCAGGAACGGGGTGTAGACGCAGTGGCCGACCGGCACGTCGACATCCGCGGCGCAGATCCACTGGAGTGTCTCGAGCGCACCCGGCCCGGACACGACGTACTTCGAGAACGACGTCTGGTCGAACACGGCGACGTCGCTGCGGCAGGCGCGCTGCTCGCGCAGACAGTCCTCGAGCCAGGCCGGCCGGCCCCACGTGTCGGCGCCCGGGTCGGGGGTGAAGACGTTCGGCCGCTCCCACCCCATCTTGGTGCCGAACCACGCACCGCGGTCCGCCAATCGGTCGTGGATCGGCGACACTCTTTGGCGGCGCCCGGTCCTCGGCTCGCGTAGGGGCCACGGCACCTCGTAGTGCAGGCCCAGGATCTCGGCGACCCGCGAGTGCAGCCATGACTCATCGCCGTGGAAGGGTGCGAACCGCCGTACGTCGACGGACGCCAGGTCGGTGGTCGGCTCCCCCTCGACGATCCACTCGGCGAGCGCCCGCCCGGCTCCCCCGGCCGACGCGATGCCGACCGAGTTGAAGCCGGCACAGACGTAGTACCCGAGCAGCCCGGGCGCCTGGCCGAGCAGGAACTGGTTGTCGGGGGTGAACGCTTCCGGCCCGTTGTAGAACTTCCGGATGCCCGTCTCAGCCAGCGCGGGGACGCGGGTGATCGCCTCCTCCATCAGCGGCGCGAAGTGCTCCCAGTCCTCCTCGAGCAGCTGGAACTCGAACGGGTAGGGCAGGTCGGACGGTGCGCGCCAAGGTTTGGCGTCGGGCTCGAAGCCGCCGACGACCAGCCCGCCGACCTCTTCCTTGAAGTAGGTCCAGCCGTCGGGGTCGCGCATGATCGGAAGGTCCGGATGCGTCCCCTCCACCTGCTCGGTGACGACGTAGAAGTGCTCGGCCGAGTGCAGCGGGACGGTCACCCCGACCAGGTCCCCGAGTGCCTTCGCCCACTGGCCGGCGCAGTTCACGACGACCTCGCACTGCACCCGACCTGACTCGGTCCGCACACCGGTCACGCGGCGGCCGGAAGGTCCGTCCGACACGTCGAACCCGGTGACCCTCACCCCCTCGACCACGCGGGTCCCCCCCTGGCGCGCCCCGCGTGCGAGCGACTGGGTCAGGTCCGCCGGGTTGACCTTGCCGTCGCCCGGCAGCCAGATCGCGCCGACCAGGTCCTCGACCCGCATCGGCGGCCACAGCTCGTGGGCACGGTCCGGACTGACCAGCTCGCAGTCGAGGTCGTAGGCGACGGCGTTCGCGGCGGTACGCCGGAGCTGGGTCATCCGGTCGTCGGTCCGGGCGACGATCACGCCGCCGACGTTGCGGTAACCCGTCGCCAAGCCGGTCTCGGCCTGGAGGGAGGCGTAGAGCTCCGCGGAGTACTGGACCAGCCTGGTCCCGGCCTCGGTCGCGCGGAGCGGTCCGACGAGTCCGGCGGCGTGCCAGGTGGTGCCACCCGAGAGCCGCCCCTGCTCCAGCAGGAGCACGTCGGTCCACCCCAGCTTGGTCAGGTGGTAGGCGACCGAGCAGCCGATCACTCCCCCGCCGACGACCACCACCTGCGCCCGCTCCGGAAGCTCAGCCACAGGGTCCGCCCGTCGGTCGAGCTGGTCGAGACCACGGGTTCACGAGGTGACCTGCTCCAGCAGCTGCGGCAGCCCGCCGCCGCGGAACGTCGCGGCCGCCTTCTCGTATCGCTCCATCCCCCATGCGTGGAAGTCGAACTCGATCGGGCTGGTCGCCTCCTGGATGAAGCCCCACAGGGCCCAGCCGTACTGGCTGCACAACGCCTGGACCCGCACCCGGGCGCGGTCGGCGGGCGTGGGCTCACCGAAGTACGCCTCGCACCAGGCGTCGGTCTGCTCCTCGGTGAAGCTGCACTCGGTCGTGGTGTTGCCCAGCTCGAAGCAGGCGTCGTTGTTGCCCGCGTACTCGTAGTCGATCAGCCACACCTGTCTGCCGTCGTCGATGTAGTTGGCCGCCAGCAGGTCGTTGTTGCACGGCACCGTCGGTCGCGGGGCCGCGTTGAGCGCACGGCGTACGTCGTCCCAGGCGGCCGCGTGGTCTCCGTACCCGGCCGGGAGGCGCATCCCTTCCCGACGTACCACGTCGAGGTAGCCGGCCTGACGGGCGAACATGTCGAAGTCACCGGTGAACCGGGGTCCGGCGTGGAGCCGGTGGACGGCATCCGCCGAGCGCCGTAGCACGGCAGGATCGGCGAAGTCCGCGTCGACCAGCGCCTTCCCGGTCAGGAAGCCGATCACCATCATCGACAGCTCGGGGCGGTACTCGAGGACCTCTGCGCCGACCCCTGCCTCGCACGCGGCCACGGTGTTCGCATGCTCGGCGTCCCGGTCGATCCCCAGCAGCGCCGCGTCACCACGGGTCCAGCGCACCACGACGTCGAGCGGAGCCCTGTCCTCGGGATCGTCGGTGCTGCGGACGCGCAGGTTGACGTTGGTCAGCCCGCCGGGCAGCTCGTCGACGCGCCAGGACCGCCCCGCCAGGCAGGCCAACCTGTCCAGCTCGGGGCGGTCCGACGGCCCTCCACGGATCAAGGCTCAGTCGGCGGTCAGCGTGTCTTCGCCGAACGCCTCGAGGACCGCCTCGTCGATGGTGTGCTTCGGTCCGGTGAACCAGTGCTTGGCCGATGTCGACCACCAGATCGCCAGCACGATCAGTGCACCGACGGTCACGATCGGCGCGTAGTTGACGTACTTCCAGGCGAACCCGTCGTGGAACGGCACCGCGAACGGTGTGAAGGGCAGCATCAGGACGATCGAGACGATCAGGATCTCGGCGACCGCGATCGGGTTCATCCACTTGTACTTGTTGCCGTTGTTCCACGAGCCGACGTCGAAGTTCTCCCCGTGCCGCCAGCGCAGGTAGATCGGGATGGCGAAGGCCAGGTAGAGACCGATCACCGCGATCGAGGTCACGGCGTAGAAGGCGACCGGGATGATCAGCGGGGCATCGGCCGTGCCGATGTTGACCTTGATCAACGCCGGGAGCGTCACGATCGCGGCGACGACTCCGACCAGCATGACCGCGTTCGCCGGGACGCGCTTGGCGTTCAGGGCCGACCACCGCTTGGAGCCCGGGATCGCGCCGTCGCGGCTGAACGCGAAGGTCATCCGGGAGGCCGACGTCATGCACGAGGTGGCGCAGAAGAACTGGGCGGATGCCGAGATGAACAGCACGAACGTCGCCCAGTGGCTCCCCATCGACTGCACGAAGATGTAGGCGACGCCGCCACCGCCGACGCCGGCGTTGTCGGGCTGCCCGTTCGGCAGGTTGGGGATCGCGAACGTCACGCACAGCAGCAGGACGTAGCCGCCGAGGACCGAGTAGAAGATCGACCGCCAGATCCCCTTGGCCGCCGCCTTGGCCGCCGACGAGGTCTCCTCCGACAGGTGGGCCGAGGCGTCGAACCCGGTGATCGTGTACTGCGTGAGCAGGAACCCGAACGGGATGATCGCGAACCAGAAGCCGAACGCGCTCGTGCTCCCGTTGTGGAAGCCGGAGTTGTTGAACCGATCAGTGAACACGTAGCTGAACGACTGGTGCTGGTCGGGCACGAGGAGCAGGACCAGCACGATGATGCTGGCGCCGACCACGTGCCACCAGACCGAGACGTTGTTCATGAGCGCCATCAGGTGGCTGCTGAAGATGTTGAGCACCGCGGCCAGGGCCAGCACGATCACGAAGATGATGAACACGCGGGTGAGGGAGTAGTCCCCGGCGTACGACGTGGAGTAGGTGCTGATGGTGAGGTCGATGAACGTGGCGCATCCGTAGGCCACGCCCGCGGTCACCGCGATCAGCCCGATCAGGTTCAGCCAGCCGGTGAAGAACCCGGCCCGCGGACCACCGAGCTTGGACGCCCACCAGTAGATGCCACCGGAGGTCGGGTACGCCGAGACCAGCTCCGACATCGTGAAGCCGATGATCAGGATGAAGACGCCCAGGATCGGCCACGACCACGAGATCGAGATCGGGCCGCCGTTGTTGAAGCCGGCCCCGTAGTTGGTGAAGCAGCCGGCGAGGATCGAGATGATCGAG
>JAICSC010000039.1 GCA_025937085.1 Nocardioides sp. | reverse complement strand
GCTTCGGCATCTGGCCGGCTTCCCGATCCGTCGCATGCCCCTGGCGCCCCTGCTCCAACGCATCTGGGAGCTGCGTGACAATGTCACCACCTACGACGCCGCGTACGTCGCTCTGGCCGAACGCCTCAACGGTCCCCTGGTCACCTGCGACGCCAAGCTCGCCGCGACGAACGGCCCTCGCTGCACATTCGAGGTCATCCCCTGAAACTGATCTTTCGGGTTCCCGAGCCCCAAGACACCCTGCGCACCGACCGCACACATGGCACCGACCGACCGACTTTGACCACGCATCGTCGTGATGCTCGGGGGCAGCTGGCGCTTCGGCTGAGTCATCCACAGATTCGAACTGACTCTCGAAAGGGTCCGGCAGCACCCGTAGAATCAAACACATGTTCGATCTCTCGGGTGTCTCGGAGCCGGTGTCCACCGTGCTGGATGCCCGCGTGCTGGATGCCGTACGCGACCAGCTGACGAGGGCGATCGAGTCCCCCAGTGGCCTGGACGACGCGGGCAAGGTGGATGCGATCAGTGCCCTGGAGAAGCTCGGCTGCGTGGTGAGTGCCGCGCAGGCGCAGCTGTCGGTCGAGCTCGACACCTGGCGGCGCGAGGAGCGTGCAGCCCAGGGGATCCCGGCAGCCCAGCGGGGGCGCGGCGTGGCGCACGAGGTCGCCCGCGCTCGACGCGAGTCCCCTCATCGCGGCCAGCGCCACCTCGGGTTGGCGAAGGTGATGGGCGAGCTGCCGGCCACCTGGCGCGCCTGGCGCGACGGCCGGATCACGGAGTGGACCGCGACCCTGATCGCCCGGGAGACAGCGTGCCTGTCGCGCGAGGACCGGCTCGCGGTGGACGCCTCGGTGGCCGGCGACGCCGACCGACTCGAACGGACGGGGCTGCCTCAGCTGGTCGGCGAGATCCAGGCCGAGGCGTGTCGGCTCGACCCCGCCTCCGTGGTGGCCCGGCGTCGTCGGGCCGAGGCCGATCGCCACGTCACACTGCGACCGGCTCCCGACACGATGACCTGGTTGACGGCTCTGCTCCCGGTCAAGCAGGGAGTCGCCGCCTTTGCCGCGCTGACCCGCGCGGCCGACTCGGCCCGGGCGGCCGGTGACTCGCGCAGCAAGGGCCAGGTGATGACCGATGCCATGGTCCGGCGGATCGTCGAGGGCGACGCGACCGAGTCCCGCGGTGTACCGGTCTCGCTCAACCTGGTGATGACCGACCTCGACCTCTTCGGCACCGGCGACGAGCCGGCCCACCTCGAGGGCTATGGCCCGATCCCCGCCGAGCTCGCCCGAGAGGTCGTGGCCGGGGCCTGCACCAAGCGTGAGCAGACCTGGCTCCGCCGGCTCTACTGCCACCCGAGAACCGGTGAGCTCGTCTCCGCCGACGCGAACGCTCGGCGCTTCCGCGGCTCGATGGCCCGCTTCATCCGGCTCCGCGACCGGGTATGTCGGACTCCGTGGTGCAACGCCCCGGTGCGACACCTCGACCACCCGGTCCCGCGAGGGGCCGAGGGCCCGACCAGCACCACCAACGCGCAGGGTCTCTGCGAGGCCTGCAACTACGCCAAACAAGCGCCCGGGTGGCGTGCCCGACCATCCCCAGACCCAGACGGGCACGAGATCGAGACCACCCTTCCGACCGGCCACCGCTACCGATCCCGACCACCACGCATCGTCGCATCGATCCGACACACACCCGTCCTGATCGACTACGTAGTAGCGGTGTGATCCAGGGTCTGTCGCCGCCGGCGTACCGCGGCCACGACTGACCACGCCGCTCCCGCGACCAGGGCGAGTGCCCAGGCGGCCAGCTCGGCGGTCCAGCCCGGCGGGTGGAAGGCGACGTCGACCGTGCGCCCCTGGGCCGACCCGGGGACGTGGACGGTCACCAGGTAGCCGTCGACCGGGTCGGCGAGCGAGCCGACGGACGTCGAGTAGCCCGGCCAGTCGAGCAGGCTCAGCACGATCGTGCCGCCGCCGGCGGGCACGCGATCGACTCGCACGGAGGTGGACGTGGCACCTGCGTCCACACCCGACACGGAAGTGCCCGGTGAGGTCCAGACCACGTGACCAGCGCCCGGCACCGCCGAGACCCGGGTCCACAGGACCGCGTACGCCGTACGCTCGGCGACCCGCCAGCCGGCCGGCGGGTGCAGCAGCCGTCGAGCGGGGAAGTCCTGGCGGATCAGCAGCAAGGAGCTGATGCCGAGCAGGTCGACCCGCTTCATTCCGGTCGTCGGCTCGATGGTGAACAGGGTGTCGAGCAGCTGCGGGCAGGTGTCGCCCTGGTAGTAGACGCAGTAGCGGTACTTGTACACGCGGTGGCTGACGGCGGTGTAGGTGTTCTGTGAGCGCAGACCGGTCAGGTACCACCCGGACCCGATGGGCAGCTGCCGCGCCGCCTCCGCGTCCGTGCGGTCCAGCACGTCGCTCGCACCGACCTGCAGCAGGTCGCCCACCGCTCGTGGGTAGAGCGCCTGGTACGTCGAGAGCTCGGTCGGGGCGTTGCGCTGCGGCGACGGCGGGGTCGCGAAGAACGCGTGCTGGACGCCGAACGCCGCCAGCGTCACGGCGCCGACCACCGGTGCCAGCCAAGAGCGTCGTCCCGCGCGCACGAGCCACCACAGCAAGCCGAGCGCACCAGCGACCAGGAGAGCGGAGCACAGGTTCGCGCGCCACTCCGCGGACGCGCGTGCGACGGCGAGGGCACCCGCCAGCGCCACCCAGCCCAAGGCGAGCCCGAGCCGGCGAGACGAGGGCCGGGCGAGTCCGAAGCGCGACCCGGCCACGGTCAGTAGCACCACCAGCCCGGTCACCAGGAACGGCGCAAGCCGCAGCGGCCAGCGCAGGGGTCCCAGCTGTGACGGTCCGTCCACGACGGCGAGGGTGACCACGGTGAAGAGGAGCAGCCCGCCCAGGGGGCGCCAGTCACGCCGGGCGCGGTGCCAGTCGATCCAGAACACGGTTGGCAGCAGCCAGGCCAGGTAGGCGTACGGCAACAGGTGCGCAGAGGTGCTCGGCACCGCGGAGGTCGGCAGAATCCCGGCGACCAGCGCGAGCGGGTCCGTGGTGAACTTCCCACCGAAGCCGGTGAACGCGCTCGACCGGTCGCTCACCGAGGAGGTGAGCACCCCCGGCAGGTAGACGGCGAACGCGACCAGCCCGAGCAGGATCCCCGCGCCCAGGACGCGCCGCGCGGCCGCTCGGTCGCGCGCGAGGTAGCAGTCGACCAGGCACGCGACGATCGCGACGACGAGCATGATCGTCCCGAACACGTAACCGACCGTCACCAGGAGGTAGCCGGCGACCAGGGCCGGCAGTGGGTTCGCCTCGCGCAGCATCGTGCGGCGCAGACCCCACCAGGCCCACGGGAACAGCGCCCAGATCATCTCCGCCGCGGCCCACGACGGCAGGTCGAGGTACTGGGTCATGCCACCCATCGGCGCGAGCACGGCGGCGATGTACGCCGACGCCGGCGGCGCGTCGTACGACCGGACGAGCTGGTAGATCCCGGCCACTGCCACCACGACCAGGCCGAGCTTCACCACGATCGTGAGGACCAGCATGTCCGGCACCACGGTGGCCAGCAGCCCGATCCCGATCGTCAGCGGGGACCACAGTCCCCATTGGCCCTCCGCGGCGATGTCCCCCGCGCGCCAGGCGTGCGGGTCGAGCGTCGGCCACTCGCCGTGCCGGACCAGGTCGCCGAGGTGGTACCACCATCCGTAGTACGCCGCGGGGGTGTCGCCGTACCAGAAGTAGTGACGGTTCCACACGAGCAGCGCCAGCAGCGCGAGCAGCACCGTGAGAGCGGCGGCGCCGATCCAGGCGGCCTCGGCTCGCGCCGAGACCCGCTTCACCGCTTGACCGCCGCGAGGAACACCGAGGAGCCGAACGGCAGGTCGCGTCGAGCCAGGGCCCGGCGGTCCAGGCGGCACAGGCCGAGCAGCACGCGCTCGAGACTCCGGCTCACGGTCGGCAGATCCACGACGTCGGCAGGTCCGTCCGCCCCGGATGACCCGGTCCGGTGCTGCAGGGCGCGCAGGGCGCGTTCGGCGGCGAAAGCCGGGAAGACAGCCGTGAACGCGTACGTCGACCGGACCACCTCGAACCCGGCGGCCCGGACCGCAGAGACGGCCCGCGGCCGGGTGTAGCGCCGATGGTGGCCGTTGGCGACGTCGTGGTCGGACCACGCCCACTGGTACGCCGGCACCGACAGCAGCAGCCGACCGCGCGGCTCCAGCACCCGGCGAAGCTCCGCGAGCGCGACCTGCTCCGGTTCACAGTGCTCGAGCACGTCGAACGCACTGACCACCCCGAAGGCACGGTCGGCGAACGGCAGCGAGAGCACCGACCCGCAGATCCCGGAGGGCGGGCGCAGCCCCCGCGGGTCGAGGTCGAGCGACACCTTCTGCTGCGCACTCAGCCAGGCGACACTGGGTCCGTCGGCACTGCCGACGTCGAGCAGCCGCGCGGCGGGCCCGGCGTACGGCTCGAGAACGGTGCGCAGCATCTCCGAACGTGCTCGGTACCACCAGTAGTCCGGCTGGCGGATCGAGGGAGAGCCGCCGTGCGGGGTCGCAGACGTCGGGCCGGGCACCGAGGAAGGGTAGCCCGGCCCCGGAATCTTCACCTTCCCCCCTCTGTCGCCGTCCACAACCCCCCGGTAACGTGCCCGCCGGTCGACTCCGTCCGGGGGGACCAGAAGGAGATCACCACATGAAGATCCGTCGTACGTCGCGGGCCGTCGCCGCGCTCATGGGGGCCGGCGCCCTCACGGTCACCGCGGCTCTCGCGACCTCCACGACCGCCCAAGCGTCGTCGAACGACATCGTCTACCACGTCGGTCCACAGACGTTCGTCCACGCGAAGGGCCTCAAGGCGCACGCCCTGCCGACGCCGTCGCAGTGCATCGCCACCTACGGGTTGGCGTGCTACACGCCACAGGAGATCCGCAGGGCCTACGACATCCCCGACTCGTGGGACGGCGCGGGCGAGTCGATCGCCATCGTCGACGCGTACGGCAGCCCGACCGTCCAGAGCGACCTCGACATCTTCAGCGCCACGATGGGCATCCCGAGCACCACGGTGCACGTCTACTGCCCGGACGGCTGCCCGAAGACGAAGACCGCTCACAAGGGCCAACCGCTGGGCTGGGCGGGAGAGACCAGCCTCGACGTGCAGTGGGCGCACGCGATCGCACCGGCCGCGCGCATCAACCTGGTCGTCGCGTCGAACAACTACGGGAACGCACTCAACAACGCGGTGCGCTACGCCGTGAGCCACGACCTCGGCGACGTTCTGAGCATGTCGTACGGCGCACCCGAGTCGGCGATCAAGGGACGGGCCGACAACACCCAGCTCAAGCAGGCGCACGCCGCCTTCGCCGACGCCACCGCCAAGGGCATCTCGCTGTTCGCCTCGACCGGTGACGACGGCGCGTCGTTCGGGGAGCCGGCGCCCACCGCGAACTACCCGTCGTCCGACCCGCTGGTCACCGGCGTCGGCGGCACGAACCTCTTCACCGACGACGAGGGCAACTACCTCGACGAGACGGTGTGGGGCGACCAGGGCGCGGGCTGCCCGTTCGGCTGCACGTTCGGCCCGATCGGCGCGACGGGCGGGGCACCGTCGGTGGTGTTCCCGGCGCCGGCGTACCAGCAGGGCGTGACCGGCAACAGCATGCGGACCACGAGCGACGTGTCCTACAACGCGTCGGTCTACACCGCCGTGCTGGTCTACGAGGGCTTCAACCCCAACCCCGACGACAACGGGCTGTACTTCGTCGGTGGCACGAGCTCCGGCTCGCCGCAGTGGGCCGCGATCGCTGCGCTCGCCGACCAGCAGAACGGCGGGAACCGGCTCGGCGCGCTGAACCCGAAGCTGTACCCGCTGGCCGGCACGTCGGCGTTCCACGACGTCACCACGGGTAACAACGCCTGGGACGGTCCTGGCTTCGACGGCGCTGTTGGCTACGACTACCCGACCGGGATCGGCAGCCCCGACGTCGCGAACCTGGTGGCAGCACTCACCCACTGACGTCACACAACGCAGTGTCGGGCCCCGGGACCTCCGGGGCCCGACGTGTGTCTGCGAGGATGCCCGGCGTGACCCGGCTCGTCCTCGCGTCCGCGTCGCCGGCCCGGCTGGCGACCCTGCGTGCCGCCGGGGTCGAGCCGTCCGTCGTCGTCTCGGGCGTCGACGAGTCGCAGGTGACGGGGCTCGAGCCCGCCGACCTCGCCCAGCGGCTGGCCGAGCTCAAGTCCGCCGCCGTCGCAGCCGAGGTGGGCGGCGACAGTCTGGTGCTCGGCTGCGACTCGGTCCTGGAGCTGGACGGCGAGGCCCTGGGGAAGCCCGAGGACCCCGACGAAGCGGTACGCCGATGGCGGGGCATGCGCGGGCGGGTCGGCGTGCTGCACACCGGACACTGCCTCCGCGACACCGCCACCGTCCGTGCGGCGACCGCGGTCGGGTCGACCGTGGTCCACTTCGCCGAGGTCACCGACGACGAGATCGCGGCGTACGTCGCCTCGGGCGAGCCGCTGCAGGTGGCCGGAGCGTTCACGATCGACGGCCTGGGCGGCGCGTTCGTGACCCGCATCGAGGGCGACCATCACAACGTGGTCGGCCTCAGCCTGCCGCTGCTACGCGACCTGCTGGCCGAGCTCGGCCATTCCTGGACCGAGCTCTGGAAGCCGTCCTGACCTGGAGGACCTGGACCTAGACGGACCTGGTACCGCGGTCCTCGGAGCAGGGGTCGGTCTCGGCCATCCGGTGCGCGGGTCCGAGCAGCGAGACCGGGTGGTGTGCCAGGTCGCCGGGGTGGACCGGATTGCGGAAGACGTACCTGCGGAACAGGTAGAACCGCGCGACCTGGCCGAACAGCTGGCCCACGACGTTGCCCGCGATGTTGTCCGAGAACGGGTCGGTCAGGCCGAGCACGTGCCGGCTCAACCACAGGCAGGCGATGGCCAGGGGCATCGTGACCAGGTTGATCACGAAGAAGGCCGTGCGGCCGCCATCGGGATGCACAGGGGGTCGGTGGCGGAACGCCCAGTCGCGGCTCAGCTGGTAGCTGACCACCATGCCGAAGAGGTTCGCGATGACGAAGGCCGCGATGGGCTGCGACTCCAGCCACGGGTCGCTGGTCAGGTACAGGCCATGGGCCAAGAAGTTGAAGATCAGGAACGACGTCAGCGTGGAGAGCCCGCCGGTGACCATGAAGCGCCCGATCTCCACCACGACGTGTGGCAGGTCGGGCAGGCGCGGCACCCGAGCAGTCTAGGCAAGCGGGGGTTGGTTCCCGGTATCACGCACGTCAGGTCGCGTCGGTGGCGGCGTCGCGAGCCGCGTCCTCGACGGCCACCTTCGGGACGGGCTGGTGTGGCTGGAGTGTCTCGGGTGCGGCCAGGACGGCGAACACCGGCAGCACGCACACCGCCGCACACAGTGCGAACGTCGAGCCGTAGCCGGCGCTGTCGGCCACCCATCCGGTCACGACGGGTCCGAGCACCGACCCGACGTCCCCGGCCATCTGGTAGACCGCGACGACGGTGCCGCCCTTGCCTGCGACCACGTCCCCCATCACCGCACCGGGCGCCACCGAGTCGGACGCCGCCGCCACCCCGATCAGCACTGCGGCGCTCAGCAGCGCCGCAGTCGCCGGCAGCGCCGGGAGCACCAGGAAGCCCACTGCTCCGATCGACAGGCCCACCACGATCACCGGTCGCCGGCCGATCGTGTCGGCGACCTTCCCGGCCGGGAGAAGGAGCGCACCGCTCACGACGCTGACGACGAGGAAGGTCGCGTACGCCCAGCCGGCGGGCCGGTGGAGGTCGTCCTTGACGAACAGGGGCACCATCGCCGACCGCGCGCCGACCAGCGCGAAGCTGCCGGCGAACGTCGCCGCCAGGGCGGCGAGGTAGGCCCGGTGCCGCAAGGCGTCGGCGAGGGGTAGCGGATCCGAGCGATTCGACTGCCGGGCCGCCAACACGCTGTGCCGGAGAGCCCCCAGCGCGAGCAGGCCGGCGATGACCAGCGTGCCGGCGTACAGGAAGAAGGGAAGGCGCAGTGAGAAGGTCGCGACCGTACCGACCGCCGGGCCCGCGACGAGGCCGAGCAGGAACGACCCCGCCCACACGCCCTGCGCACGCCCCCGCAGGTGGCTCGGTGTGACCCGCACCAGCAGGCTGGCGGCGGCGACGCTGAACATGATCGAGCCGACGCCGCCGACGCCTCGGAGGACCAGCAGCTGCCAGTACGACTGGGACAGGCCGGCCAGCGCGCTGCTGACGGCCACGATGCCGATGCCCGCGGCCACGAGGAGCCGCTCACCAGCGGCGTTCACCAGGCGCCCGACGAACGGAGCCATCGCCAGCCGCATCAGGGCAAACGCGCTCACCACAGCGCCCGCGGCGGCCTTGCCGACGCCGAACTCGCTGGCGAACAGCGGGAGGGCCGGGGCGACCAGCCCGAACCCGAGCGCCACCATGAACGCGACCCCACTCAGTGCGCGGACCTCGGACGGGAGGTCGCGCAGGAGGGGCACCGGTCGACGCTACTCCACCGGAAGGCCGAGACCGCGGGCGATCAGCATCCGCTGGACCTCGGAGGTGCCCTCGCCGATCTCGAGCACCTTGGCGTCTCGGTAGAGGCGGGTGACGGGGTACTCCTCCATGAAGCCGTAGCCGCCGAAGACCTGGGTGGCGATGCGGGTCGCGGTCACCGCCGACTCGGTGGCGTACAGCTTGGCGACCGACGCCGCCTGCTTGAGCTCGGCGAGCGTCGGGCCGGAGCCGTGCCGCATCGCGTCCTTGACGGCCGCGGCCTTGTAGACCAGGAGGCGACTCGCCCGGAGCATCACCTCGAGGTCGGCGATCTGGAACGCCACGCCCTGCTTGCGTCCGATCGGGGCACCGAAGCTCTGCCGCTCACCGGCGTACTGTAGGCACGCGTCGACACAGGCCTGGATGCAGCCCACCGCCAGCGCCGCGATCGCGATGCGGCCGTCGTCGAGGGTGGCCAGGAACTGCGCGTAGCCACGGCCGCGCTCGCCGAGGAGGTTGCCTTCGGGGATCCGGACGTCTTCCAGGGTGATCGGATGGGTGTCGGAGGCGTGCCAGCCGAGCTTGTCGTACGCCGGCTCCGCGGTGAACCCGGGCGCGTCCGCCGGGACGATGAACGCAGAGATCTCGGCGCGCTCCTTGCCGGCCGGGCTGGTCGAAGTCCCGGTGCGGGCGGTGATGCTCACGCACGAGGTGAGCTCGGAGCCGGAGTTGGTGATGAACTGCTTCGCGCCGTTCAGCACCCAGACGCCGTCCACGAGCTCCGCCCGGGTGCGGGTGGCGCCGGCGTCGGAGCCGGCGCCGGGCTCGGTCAGGCCGAAGCCCGCCAGCGCCTGACCGGCGACGAGGTCGGGCAGCCACTTCTCCTTCTGCTCGGCGCTGCCGAAGGTGAGGATCGGGCTGATCCCGAGCCCGACCGCTGCCTCGAGGGTGATTCCCATCGACTGGTCGATGCGACCGAGCTCCTCGATCGCCACGCAGAGACTCGTGAAGTCGCCGTCCTCGCCGGCACCGCCGTACTCCTCCGGGGCGGTGAGGCCCATCAGCCCGAGCTTGCCCATCTGTCGCACCACGTCGGTCGGGAAGTGGTGCTCACGGTCCCACTCGGCGGCGTGCGGCGCGATCTCGCTCTCGGCGAACTCGCGCACGACGTGCCGGAACTCCTCGTGCTCGCGGGACAGCTCGAAGCTCATGCAGCACATGGTAGCCGCGGCGGTTAATGATCGCTAACCATCGTCGGGTCCGCCGCCTGGAACGGGCCCACCATCGACGAACCTGAGGTTTCGTTAGGTTCGAGGTGTGTTCAAACTCCTTCTCTTCCTGCATCTGCTGGCTGCGATCTTCGCCATCGGCCCGCTCGTCGGCGCTGCCACGAGTGCCTCGCGAGCGCTACGGGTGTCTGACCCGGCCGCGGCGACGGCGGCGGCCCGGACGATCCGGCTGTACAGCTATGTCTCGGTGGTCGTGGTGATCCTCGGCATGGGTCTGATGTCGCAGAAGGCGCCGTGGGACAGGTCGCAGGACGTCGCGGAGTTCGGCGATACCTGGATCTGGCTGTCGGTGCTGCTCTGGCTGTGCGCGGTGGCGGTCGCCCTCGCGGTGCTGGCTCCGACGCTGACCCGGGCCGCGGCCGTGATCGGGGGCACCGGCTCTGCGCGGAACCTGGTCGGCCGGGTCGCCGCCGCGGGCGGCGTGATCGGACTGCTGTACGCCGCGATCGTCGTGCTGATGGTCTACCAGCCGGGCAGCTGACCCCCGGCAGCCGTCAGGCTGGATCAGCGGGCTCGACGCAGCACGTGCACGACGTAGGTGCTGTCGTCGGTGAACGGCTCGAGGTCGTACGACGCGAAGCGGTGCACCAGCTCGAGGCCGACCGCCTCGTAGTCGGCCACGAACTCCGCGAGCCGGTACGTGCGTGAGAACCCGGACGGCGCGCCGGACAGCGCGAATCCGACCAGCAGCCGGCCCCCGGGCGCGAGCAGGGCGGCGAGGTTGGCCAGGACGGTTCGCTCGGTGTCCGGGGCAAGCAGGATCATCACGTTCCCCACGCACACGAGCAGGTCGTAGGCCGTGGGATATCCGGCGGCGGACAGCTTCGCCGGGGTCAGCACGTCGAGGCGCGAGTCGACCAGCGGCAGCTCGGGGAACGTGCGTCGCGACTGCTCGAGGATCTCCGGGTCGAAGTCGACCCCGACCACGCGATGGCCGCGCGCGACGAGGGCCGCGCCGACGCGGCCCATGCCCGACCCCGCGTCGAGGATCCACCCTCCCCGCGGAGCGAGCGCGTCGGCCAGCCGAGCCTCGCCCTCGATGTCGGCCCCTTCGGACATCAGCCTGGCGAAGTGTGCGCCGTACCCGCCTTGGCCCTCGGCCCGCTCGTAAGCCCGCGCCTGCTCCCACCTGGTCTCCGCCACGGAGTCACCCTATGGGCATGATCAGGAAGGCGCCGATCAGGAATGGCCGGTCAGGGATGGCCGGTCAGGATCGCGCCGGGGTTCAGGATGCCGTCGGGGTCGAGCGCGTCCTTGATCTTGTGGGTCAGCGCCATCACGTCGGGTCCGAGCTGGTCCGGCAGGGCGATCGCCTTGGCGCGCCCGACGCCGTGCTCGCCGGTGATCGTCCCACCGAGCTCGATGGCGGCGGCCATCACGGCGGAGAACGCTGTGCGTGCCCGGCGTTCTGCGTCCGGATCATTGGCGTCGTACACGATCAACGGATGGGTGTTGCCGTCCCCGGCATGGGCGACGGTCGGGATCTCGACGTCATGTTCCTTCGAGATCGCGACGATCCTCGCGAGCAGCTCGGGCAGGAGCGGGATGGGAGCGCCGACGTCCTCCAGGAGCAACGACCCCCGTGCCTCGAGGGCGTTGAAGGAGATACGGCGCGCCTGCACGAACATCTCGCCCTCGTCGGCGTCGTCGGTGGCGAAGCACTCCCCCGCCCCGGCCGCCTCGCAGGCGGCCTGCATCGCCGCGATCTCGCCCGACCGCACCTCACCCGGCGCATCGGACTGACCGATCAGCAGCGCGCCGACGCTGCGGTCGAGCCCCATGGGCTTGAAGTCCTCGACCGCGTTGACGGTCGCCTGGTCCATCAGCTCGAGCAGGCACGGCCGCATCGTCGTCCGGATCGCCACGACCGCCTCGGCCGCCGCGGTCACCGTCGGGAACGTCGCGACCATGGTCGAGCGCGCGCCCTGGGCCGGCACCAGCCGGAGGATCGCCCGGGTCACGATGCCGAGCGTCCCCTCGCTGCCGACGAACAGCTTCAGCAACGACAACCCGGCCACGTCCTTGATCCGCTTGCCGCCGAGCGTCACCAGCGTGCCGTCGGCCAGGACGACGTCGAGCCCGAGCACGTAGTCGGTGGTCACGCCGTACTTCACGCAGCACAGCCCACCGGCGTTGGTCGCGACGTTGCCGCCGATCGAGCAGATCTCGTACGACGAGGGGTCGGGCGGGTACCACAGCCCCTCCTTCGCCGCCGCCGCCTTCACGTCCTTGTTGAAGGCGCCCGGCTCGACCACGGCGACCTGGCAGAGGGGGTCGATCTCGACCGAGGTCATCCGCTCGAGGCTGAGCACGATCCCGCCGTCCACCGCGCTGGAGCCGCCCGACAGGCCGCTCCCCGCCCCTCTCGGAACCACCGGCACGTGATGCGCGGCGGCCCACCGCACCGCGGTCTGCACGTGCCCGGCGTTCTCCGCTCGTACGACGGCGACGGGTGTGCCGGCCGACGGGTCACGTGACCAGTCGTGGCGGTACTTCTCCAAGGCGTCGGCGGCGGTGAGGACCACGTCACCCGGCAACGCGGCCGCCAGCTCGCCCAACGCCTCCCTGCCCACCTCGGGGCCCACCTCCGGCGCGACCTGCATGAGGCCATGCAACCACGGCTCGTTCACGCGCTCGACCCCGGATCGACCCCCGATCGACCCCCGTCCGACCCCCGATCGACTCTGACAGTTCCGTCAGGGAGGGGTGACCAACGTCCGCGCGAGTGGCAATGTCGGTCGACGGACAACTTCACACAGAAGCAAGGAGCGCAGCGCATGTCAGTACGCACGCATGCCACGAGGCGCCGCCTGGTCTCCGGCGTCGCCGGTGCCGGCCTCTTGACCGGAGCCCTCGTGATCCCGGCCCTCTCGGGGGTCACGGGCGCGGCGAGTGGAGCCACGCCTTCGCACGCCCGTTCTTGCCGTCTCGGGCACGGCGTCAAGCACGTGATCAACATCGTCTTCGACAACGTGCACTGGGGGCGCGACAACCCCGACGTTCCCTCGGATCTCGAGCAGATGCCGAACCTGATGCACTTCCTGACCGACAACGGCACGGTGCTGTCCAACACGCACACGCCGATGATCGGGCACACCGCCGACGACAGCCTGACCATCTATACCGGGCTCTACGGCGACCGGCACGGCCAACCGGTCACGAACAGCTACAAGACCTACAACCCGGACGGCACCACCGACCCGGCGACGTCGTTCGCCTACTGGACCAGCCCGGTCGCCGACACGGCATCCACCCCGACCCCCGGGCACGACACCAGCCCGTCGATGGTCTACAGCGCCAAGCCGTCCGGCCACGGGCGGCCCGACCGGATCACCCCGGCGCCCTGGGTGCCCTTCACCCGCGCCGGTTGCGACGTGGGCGACTTCTCCACGGCCAACATGGTGGCGGAGAACGCGAAGGTCGACATCCCCACCCTGTTCGGTGCCGGTTCTCCGGAGGACCAGCAGCTCAACGCCGACCCCGACTCGTTCAAGGATCCCGAGGTGCGTGACTACATCGGCGTGGCCGTGCACTGCGCCAAGCGCTCGGCGACCTGCGCCGATGCACAGGCGGTGAAGTACGGCCAGACCAGCCCGTCACCCTCGGCGGTCGCCGACAAGCTGCCGACCGAGCCCGGTGGCTACCACGGGTACCAGGGGCTGTTCGGCGCGAAGTACGTCGCACCACAGATCGGCGGCGGCACGCCGAACGTGACCCACCACGGCTTCCCGGTGACCGACGGCAACGGCAACCTGGTCGACCTGGATGGGAACACGATCAACAACTTCTACGCCGGGAACACCCCGGGCTTCCCGGGCTTCAACCCGACCGCCAGCCAGTCGCTGGCCTATGTCGCCGACATGCAGGAGGCCGGGATCCCGGTCACCTACGCCTACATCTCCGACGTGCACGACAAGAAGCCCGGCTCCACAGGCTGCACCAGCCCTGGCACCGCCCTCGGGTCCGGGGACTCGTGCTACGTCCAGCAGGCGGCGGCGTACAACCGCGCGTTCGGCACGTTCTTCCAGCGCCTTGCCGCGGACGGGATCACCAAGTCCAACACGCTGTTCGTGATCAGCTCGGAGGAGAACGACCAGTTCGCCGGCGCGAACGTCGGTCGGGCCATGCAGCCGACCCCGGCCGGATGCAACGGGGTCATCGTGCCGTGCCACTACACGGCCCCGGCAGCCGGTCAGCCTGGTCAGATCGGTGAGCTCACGGCCAACATCAACGCACTGCTGACCGGTACGCCGAGCCAGAGCACACCCTTCGACATCGAGCCCCAGGGCGCGTCGATCTACGTCCACGGCCAGCCGGGCCCCCGTGATACTGCGCTACGGCAGCTGGAGCGCGACACCGCCGACATGCGCGGGGACAACCCCTACAGCGGTGTGCAGAACCAGAAGATCGTGAAGTACCAGGCCGGTGCCGTCGAACAGCGGCTGCTGCACATGCGGACGGCAGACCGGCTGCGGGAGCCGTCGTACACGTTGTTCCCGGTGCCGGACTACTACTTCTCGACCTCCGGACCGGCGGTCTCCCAGAACGACACGTACGCCTGGAACCACGGCTACTACTCGCCGAACATCGACATCCAGTGGTCGTCGTACGTCGGACCGGGGGTGGCCAACCACGGCGTCGACGGCCCGACACCGGAGCAGAGCAACGAGTCGCACGACCCGAACTCCGACAACACCGTCCCGGAGGCCTCCACCCGGGGCACCTGGGTCGACGAGGTGGACCTGCGGCCGACGATGCTGTGGCTGCTCGGCCTGCGCGACGACTACCAGACCGACGGTCACGTGATCACCGCGACGCTGTCCCACCCGACCCACTCGCTCCGTGGGGCCCGGCGGTTGGGCCGTGCGTACTCGCAGATCAACTCGGCGGTCGGACCGTTCGCCTCGGTCACCCTGTTCGCCTCGACCCGGGCGCTGGCCAGCGGCTCGCCGGGCCACGACGGGCAGTACAGGGCGACCGAGCGGGCGCTGACCAGGCTCGCCGGTCAGCGTGACCGGCTCGCGATCTCGATGAAGCGGGTGCTCGCGCAGGCCGCGGACGGGCACCACGTGCCGCCCGGGCTCGCCCGAGTCCTGACCGAGCGGGCACACCACCTGATGCGGGAGGCGGACCGGCTGTAGCGGGTACCGCGGGCGATAGTGTGCACGGCGGGAACCCCCGCCGTGCACACTCACCAGGAGCGCGCCTTGCCCGACGTCACGCCACTGCAGAAGGTCCTGATCGCCAACCGCGGCGAGATCGCCGTCCGCGTGATCCGCGCCTGCAAGGACGCCGCGATCGGCAGCGTGGCGGTGTACGCCGAGCCGGACCGCGACGCGCTGTTCGTCCGGCTGGCCGACGAGGCCCACAGCCTCGGCGGCGCGACCCCGGCGGACTCCTACCTCGACATCGCCAAGATCATCGCCGTCGCCGAGCGGTCCGGCGCCGACTCGGTCCACCCCGGCTACGGCTTCCTGGCTGAGAACGCCGACTTCGCCCGGGCGGTGCTCGAAGCCGGCCTGGTCTGGATCGGCCCACCGCCGGAGGCGATCGAGAGCCTGGGCGACAAGGTCCGGGCCCGCCACATCGCCGAGAAGGTCGGCGCTCCCCTCGCCCCCGGCACCCACGATCCCCTGGAGAGCGCCGACGAGGCCGTCGCGTTCGCGCGGGAGAACGGCCTCCCGATCGCGATCAAGGCGGCCTTCGGTGGGGGTGGTCGCGGGCTGAAGGTCGCTCGTGAGATGTCCGAGGTGGCCGACGCGTACGAGTCGGCCGTCCGTGAGGCGGTCACGGCGTTCGGCCGCGGGGAGTGCTTCGTGGAGAAGTTCCTCGACAGGCCCCGTCACGTCGAGACCCAGTGCCTGGCCGACCAGCACGGCAGCGTCGTGGTCGTCTCCACCCGCGACTGCTCGCTGCAGCGCCGCCACCAGAAGCTCGTGGAGGAGGCACCGGCGCCGTTCCTCACCGACGACCAGACGTCCCGCCTCTACGAGTCCTCGAAGGCCATCTTGCGCGAGGCCGGGTACGTCGGCGCCGGCACCTGCGAGTTCCTCGTGGGCCAGGACGGCACCGTCTCGTTCCTCGAGGTCAACACCCGCCTCCAGGTCGAGCACTGCGTGTCCGAGGAGGTCACCGGGATCGACCTGGTCCGCGAGATGTTCCGGATCGCCGCCGGCGAGGAGCTCGGGTACGACGACCCGCCCGTCCGGGGCCACTCGATCGAGTTCCGGATCAACGCCGAGGACGGCGGCCGCAACTTCATGCCGGCTCCAGGCACGCTCTCGGCGTGGCACCCGCCGCAGGGTCCGGGCGTCCGCCTCGACGGCGGCTACGAGAACGGTGAGACCGTCCCCGGCTCGTTCGACTCCCTGATCGCCAAGCTGGTCGTCACCGGCCGCGACCGCACCCAGGCGCTGGAGCGCTCACGCCGCGCGCTGGCCGAGTTCGTGGTCGACGGGATGCCGACGGTCATCCCGTTCCACCGCGCCGTCGTGGACGACCCGGCGTACGTCGGTGCCTCGAACCCCACCGGCCGGGGCTCCTTCGACGTCTACACGACCTGGATCGAGACCGACTTCGACAACACCATCGAGCCGTACGCCGGGACCGCCGCCGAGGCAGACGAGGCCGTCGAGCGCCACACCGTGGTGGTCGAGGTCGGGGGCCGCCGGCTCGAGGTCAGCCTCCCCGGCGGCCTCGCGGCCGGAGCGGCGGTCGGCCCGTCCGCCGGCGCCAGGAAGCCGAAGCGGTCGGCGGCCAAGAAGGCCGGCGCCGCCGCCGGCGGCGACTCCGTCACCAGCCCGATGCAGGGCACGATCGTGAAGGTCGCGGTCGAAGAGGGCCGGCAGGTCGCCGAGGGCGACGTGATCGTCGTCCTCGAGGCGATGAAGATGGAGCAGCCGCTCAAGGCCCACAAGGCCGGGACCGTCACCGGCCTTCAGGCCGAGGTCGGCGCGACGGTGACCAACGGCGCGGTGATCTGCGAGCTCAAGGACTGATGAACGAACCCCCGGCGCAGCCAGCCGCACTCCGGCTGCGCAGCCCGCGCGAACGCGTCAGCCCGAGGGCCCGGCTGATGTGGACCTGCACCGACGTCCTCCGGTGCCTGCCCGTGGCCGTCGTCCTGGTGCTCGGCGGCGGGCCGTGGAACTGGTTCACCGTGCCGGTCTGGCTGTGGGCGGCGTTCGTGGTGGTGGTCGTGGCGTACGCCGGCGTGGTGCCGCAGTGGCGCTATCTGGTGCACCGTTGGGAGGTCACCGACACCGCGGTGTACACGCAGACCGGCTGGTGGGCGCGGGAGCGGCGGATCGCGCCGATGTCGCGGGTGCAGACCGTCGACCACCAGGAGGGTGCGATCTCGCGGCTGTTCGGGTTGGCGACCGTGCGGGTGACCACGGCCTCGTCCGCGGGTGCCCTGACGATCGAGGGGCTCGACCAGCAACGAGCGCTCGCCATCGTCGAGGAGCTGACCCGGATGGCCGACTCCGTGCCCGGCGACGCG
>JAICSC010000167.1 GCA_025937085.1 Nocardioides sp. | reverse complement strand
GCGCGGAGCCGTGAGGTGGCCGATGAGTGGCTCCTTCGGTATCCGGGGAGCGCCTCGGTGATGGCCTATATCGGCCGCTCCGGCTGGAACGACCTCGCCTATGCCGGCATCCCGGACGACGAGCTGCTCGAGGCCGTCGACGAGTCCTATCGGCTGGTCGTCGAGGGCCTGCCGAAGAAGCTGCGACCCCAGGGCTGGGACTCCGTCTGACCCTGCAGCGACGGGCGGTGGGTGGTCCACCGTTTGCTCAAGGGAACGGAACGGTGGATAGGTCACCGCCCCGGGTGCCCTTCACGCCTCTTCGGGCTCCTCCTGGTCCGAGAGGATCCGGCTGGAGGAGTCGGAGCTGCCCTGCCTGGCCGGCTTCGAGGGCTTCGAGGGCTTCGCCGTCCCGACCTGCCTCGGCTCGAGGGCCTTGGCCTGCTTGCGCTCGAGCTTCTCGACCCGCCGGTTCACGATCGACTGCTTGCCGGCCAGGACGCGGACGAGGTTCCCGCCGGTCGGGATCAGCACGAAGACCGGCCAGACGAAGCCGTCGTGACCGGTCATGAACCAGATCGCCCAGCAGATCAGGTTGGGGATCAGGAACCCCATCAGCGCCTCGTTGCGCTCCTCGATGTAGTGCGCCTCGGCCTGGCGCTGGAGATCCGGGCGCGACGTCGTGCTCACCGCCGGCGCGGCGGCGTCGACCGTGAGGTCCTGCAGCGGCGGCAACAGGTCGCCGTACCGCTTGGCCGCGTCGACCTGGGTGGTTCGCTCGTCGAGCTCCTCGCGGTCGATCCGCCCCTCGGCGTAGGCCTCGGCGAGGGCGTCCTGCACCACCGCCCGGTCGCGGTCCGAGGCGCGCATGCCGGCGTACGACGGGTCCCGCGGGTCGTGCTCGAACCGGCTCCAGAGACTGCCGCTGCTCCCCGTGGTCACCGGATCATCGTAAGAGATCGCACGGATGGGCAGCGTCTGCCGCGCGATCTCTCAGGCTAGCCCCACTCGGGCCGCGCCCGACAGGTCGTCCGTCCGGCGGGACGAGGCCAAGGGCGACTCGACCACGCCGCCGTCGCGGTCGGACGCGTGCATCATCACCCCCGGTTCGACGACCAGGCCGACGTGGTGCACCGGCCGGCCCGGGCGTGCGAAGAAGTAGAGGTCGCCGCGGCGTACCTCGTCCAGGGCCACTGCCGGCAGGGCAGCTGCCTGGTCGCGCGCGTCCCGCGGGACGACCGTGCCGAGCGCCCGGTGCACGAGGTGGACGAGACCGGAGCAGTCGATCCCGCGGCCGCTCAACCCTCCCCAGACGTACGGCGTGCCCAACAGCGTCCGAGCCAGGTCGACGGGGTCGTCCGGCCCGGCCGGGAACGTCGCCTCGGGCACGTGCAGCGGCGGCTCGCCGCTCACACTCACGTCCTCGAGCCGCTCCGCGTCGACCCAGCCCGGATACCCACGTTCGTCGAGTGAGGAAGGCTGCCACGGAAGAACGACCTCCACCCTGCCGTGTCGTTCCGAGCCGGTCGGAACGACGGGCTCACCCGTCAGGGCCTCGGTGACCCGGTCGTCACGTGCCGAGCCGGTCGGGTCGCGCCACACCGGAGCGACGTCGGCGGTCACGATGCGGACCGTCATGCCGTGACCTCCGCCCACGCCGCGGCGGCGACCCGGGCGATCCCGGCCTCCCGATCCTCCTCGGTGCCGGGCGCGGACACGAGGACGGCGAGGCCGACGGGCGGTTGTCCGTCCGCCCGGACCAGGGCCACGTCGTGGTTGACGTTGGTGATCCACCCGGTCTTGTTGCCGATCACGAGCCCGGGCGGCAGCCCGGCGGGAATGCCGTTGCGGTACTCCTGGGCTTCCAGCACCCGCTCGCACGCCCCGCTCGCGTCGGGACCGGCGAGACGTCCCTCGGCGAGGGCGACCACGAGGCGGGCCATGTCGTCGGCGGTGATCAGGTTGTCGATGCCGGCGTCGCGCGCCGGGTAGTCCTCGATGCCCCGCACGATCGTGGTCCGGTCCGAGCATCCCGCGGCCGCCAGGACTGCCGCGACCTCATCGGTGCCGACCTCGTCGAGGACGAGGTCGGTCGCGAGGTTCCCTGACACGGTCACCATCCGGTGTATCAGCACCCGGAGCGTCACGTCCGTGCCGAGCGCGGCCCAGGTCTGCGGGTCGGAGTCCTCGGTCTGGTCGAGCGAGAAGCGTTGCCCAGGGCTCTGTGACGCGAAGTCGTTGTGCACGAGCACCGGCCGGTCGAGGTCCAGCCGGCCCCGCTCGACCAGCCGGTACGCCGCGACCAGGATCGGCAGCTTCATGATGCTGGCCGAGTAGTGCTGGGCATCCGGCTCGACTGCCACCCGCGGCCCGGCCTCCCCGGAGACCCGGGCGACGACGGAGACCGTTCCGTCGCCGCGTCGGAGCGCGTCGACGGCGGCGGACAGCGAGCGATCGACGTACGAGGTGTCCACCCGAGCATCGTAGGTATCCCGGTGTCGTGAGCCCTGACGAGGTCCTGCCCGGGCATACGATGCGGACGTCGTGACGCAGGTCGAACCTGGGAGGGGACCTCGTGGTCGTGTCCACGACGAACCGTTGGTTGACGACTCTCGTCGTCCTCCTGGCGCTGGCCGCGGGGCTCGGCGCCGCGCTCACCTGGCGCACCCACGGTGACCGCGCCGACGCCGCGACGCGCCAGGAGCGGTACAGCGCGGTGCTGGTCGCCGCGGAGACCGAGGTCACCGCGTTCGTGAACCTGCGCTACGACCGCGCCGCCGAGTCCGTCGACGCGGTTTCGGCGGGCGCGACCGGCGACTTCCGCGAGCACTACACGCGTTCGTCGCGACACGTCATCCGGGCCCTCGAGCGCAGTCGCTCGATCATGACCGGACGAGTCGTGTGGTCGGGAGTGAGCGCGATCAGCCCCACGCAGGCCACTGTGATCGTGGCGACCACCGGCACCGTGTCGAACCGCCGCACCCACGGCGCGCAGGAGCCCCGAGCGTTCCGGCTCCGGGTGTCGCTCGCACACGAGGGCGGCCGTTGGTGGACCTCCGACATCGAGTTCGTGGGGGACTCCCGATGAGCGGGAGGGCCACCATCGTGCTCGGCTCGTGCGCTCTGCTGCTGGCCGGGGCCGTCGGCGGGGAGGCGTGGTACCTCTGGGGCACGTCGTCGCCCACCACGAGCCCGCAGCGGCCGGTCGTGGTCGGCGACATCGAGGCCCAGTCGGTGGTCGACGCCGCGGCCTCCGACGCCGCCACGATCTTCTCGACGTCGTGGCGCCGGTACGACGCCCACCTGGCGAGGGTGACCTCCCTGATGACGCCCGACATGGCGGACCGTTACCGCACCACGGCCGGCCCGGTGCGCGAACGGGTCGTGACGAGCCGCACGACCACCGCGACCCGGGTAGCGGCCTCCGGGGTCGTCCGGGCCGCCCGGGACCAGGTCATGGCCCTGCTCTTCCTGGACCAGCGGACGACCAGTGCCGGGGGGCCTCCGTCGTACGCCGCTCGCCGGGCGCTGGTGACGATGGTGCACACCCAAGGGGGGTGGCTGGTCGCCAACGTACAGACGCGTTGATGGACCTCCTGTCCGAACCGACCGCCGGTGCGGCAGGGTAGCCGTGTGCCACATCACGACACCGACCTGGCCATCATCGGCGCCGGGCCCGCCGGGCTGTTCGCCGCCTACTACGCCGGCTTCCGCGGGCTCCGCGTCGCCGTCGTCGACTCCCTGCCGGAACTCGGCGGGCAGGTCACCGCGATGTATCCGGAGAAGCTCATCCTCGACGTGGCGGGCTTTCCCTCGATCAAGGGGCGCGACCTCGTCGACGGGCTCGTCGAGCAGGCCAACACCGCCGAGCCGGAGTACCTGCTCGACCGCACCGCCACCGACCTGACCTCGACCGACGACGACGTCACGATCAGCCTCGACGACGGCACCACCGTCACCGCCAAGGCGCTCCTGATCACGGCCGGCATCGGCAAGTTCAGCCCTCGCCCGCTGCCGGCCGGCGACGGATGGCTCGGCCGCGGGATGGAGTTCTTCGTGCCCAGCTTCGCGCCGTACGCGGGCAAGGACGTCGTGATCGTCGGCGGCGGGGACTCGGCGTTCGACTGGGCGGTGCATCTGGAGCCGATCGCCAAGAGCATCGCCCTCGTCCACCGCCGCGACGCCTTCCGCGCGCACGAGCGCACTGTCCAGACGGTCCGGGACTCCAGCGTCGAGATCATCACCAAGGCGCAGGTGACCGGGCTCTTCGGCGAGCCGACGGTCGCCGAGGTGGAGATCACGGTCGACGGGCAGGAGCCGGTACGCCGTCCGGCCCAGGCCGTGGTCGCCGCGCTCGGGTTCGTGGCCGACCTCGGTCCCCTCCAGCAGTGGGGGATCGAGGTGCAGAAGCGGCACGTGGTGGTCGACGCCTCGATGCGGACCAACCTGCCGCGGGTCTTCGCGGCCGGCGACATCACCGAGTACCCGGGGAAGGTGCGGCTGATCGCGGTGGGCTTCGGTGAGGCCGCCACGGCCATCAACAACGCGGCGGTCGTGATCGATCCCACCGCCCACGTCTTCCCCGGGCACTCGAGCGAGGGCAGCTGATCGCGTTACGCCGGCGACGCGGCGCTGACGGAGCCGGCGGTCACCTCATCGCGACGTGCGACGCGGACCAGGTGGACGCTGGCGAGCAGGCACCACAGGGAGAGCACCAGCAGGGCGGGGACGTTCTCGGTGTGCAGGAAGCAGCCGTTGACGGCGAGGCTGCCGCCGGCGACCAACGCCCCGACAGCCAGCCACCTCGGAACGGCGCCGGTTCGCAGGGCGGCCACGCCGGCGGCGAGTGCGAAGACCGCCAAGGGGAGGAGTGCCAGGACCGTCGTCGTCCCGGCCACCGCATCCAGCGCCGCGGACGTCTGGCTCCCGTCGACGATCCGCGAGTCGGACCGGGCGATCTCCGGGGCGTCGCTGAGCAGCTTCATGCAGGTGCCGACCGCTCCCGCGGCGACGGCGGTGGTGGCCAGCCACCGGTCCGTGGCGTGGGCGGCCCGGGCACGCAGGATCGCTCCGACGTACACGACGAACGGGATCAGCAGGGTCAGGGCGGCCGTGGCCGCGACATGCTGCGCCGCGGACACGGTGCCCCCGTCCCCGGCGGCGACGGTCAGGGCGACGGCGAAGACGGCGCCGGTGGCGGCGGCCGGAACGGAGCGGACGGACGTGGTCATGGTTCCTCCTCGGTCACGACACCTGGTGGTGTCATCGCCGGGACGCTAGGAGTGAGAGAGGGGTCGGTACATCGGCCGTGACACCGATCCACCCCGCCGTACGGGCGATCTGTGGCTCCCCCGCGAAGCCGATGCGCGTCCCCGGTGGCGGAGCTAGGTTCCCTGCATGGTCACCAGATCAGGCGTGGCTCCTGGCGCGAGCCGGGCCATGGCGCTGCGCGCGACGCTGCGCGACGCCTTCCACGACCCGCGGGTGACGGACGTCGGCGACGCGGTCGTGGGTGTCGTGCTGGCCGCGACGTCGGTCGCCACCGTCCTGGCCGGTGTGCCGGCGTTCGGCCGGCCCGAGAGCCTCGGGCTCGCCGTGGCGCTGTGTTCGACGCTTCCGGTCGCGGTGCGCCGACGCTGGCCCATCCCCGTCGCCGCCGTGCTCCTCTTCGCGAACGGCGTCGAGCTGGCCGCTGCCGCCCCCCACGAAGGGGCCCTGCAGCCCTACATCGCGCTCGTGCTTGCCGGCTACTCGGTGGGGAGCCGGGCGGAGGGACGCTTCTCGATCCTTCTGCCGGCGTGCCTGGCGCTGCTGGCGGTGCCGGTGTTCGCGCTGGCCCTGTCCGACCATCAGAGCCTCGGCAACGAGATCACGTCGTACGTCTGGCTGGTCGCGGCCTGGGGAGTCGGACGCGTGGTGAGGGGGATGAGGCGCAAGACCCGCGAGCTCGAGGCCGCCAACGCCGAGCTGGCCGAGCACCGGGAGATCGTGGCAGAGGCGGCGGTAGCGGTCGAGCGTGGCCGGATCGCCCGCGAGATCCACGACGTGATCGCGCACAACGTCTCGATGATGGTCGTGCAGGCGGGCGCCGCCGCGCGGGTGCTGGAAGCGGACGAGCCGCGAGTCAGGTCGGCGCTGGAGACGATCGCGGACACCGGGCGGCAGACGGTCGACGAGATGAGGAGCCTGCTGGGGATCCTCCGCTCCGGCGACGGCGAGGCCGCCGAGCGCGCACCGCAGCCGGGCCTGGCCGATCTCGACAGCCTCGCCAGGGGCTTGCGGCGCTCGGGGATCTCGGTCGACTGGCGGGTCGAGGGCGAGCCCCACCCACTGCCGCGCGCACTCGACCTGTCGGCGTACCGGATCGTCCAGGAGGCGCTGACCAACTCGCTCAAGCACTCCCGCGGCGCACGCGCTCGCGTAGTCGTGCGGTACGGCGACGGCGCGCTCGGGCTCGACATCAGCGACTCCGGCGGGGCCAGGAGCGCCGCTTCGTCGGTCGCCGGCTCGAGCGTCGGTGGCCATGGCATCGTCGGGATGCGGGAGCGCGTCGCACTGTTCGGCGGGGAGCTGACGGCCCGCCCCACCTCGGACGGGTTCCGGGTGACAGCGACCCTGCCGGTACCGCTGGCGGCCGGCCAGTGACCACCGTGTTGCTGGTCGACGACCAGGCGCTCGTTCGTGGCGGGCTGCGGCTGATCCTGGAGGCCGAGCCCGACCTTGCCGTCGCCGGGGAGGCCGGCGACGGCGCGGAGGCGGTACGTCTCGCCGGGCAGCTCAGGCCAGACGTCGTGCTCATGGACATCCGGATGCCGGTGCTGGACGGGATCGGCGCCACCAAGGGCGTGCTGACGGAGACGCCGGACACCCGGGTGGTGATGCTGACGACGTTCGACCTCGACGAGTACGTCGTGGAGGCGTTCCGCGCCGGCGCCTCCGGGTTCGTGTTGAAGACGGCCCCGCCGGGACAGCTGGTGGCCGCGGTCCGGACCATCGTCCAGGGTGAGGCGCTGCTCGCCCCGGCCAGCACGCGGCAGCTGATAGAGCAGTCCACACGCCGGATCACCGCGTCGCCGCTGCTCAGCTCGTTGAGCGCCCGCGAGACCGACGTACTCCGGCTGCTGGCTCGCGGCCTGTCCAACGCCGAGATCGCCGAGGAGCTGTTCGTGGAACCGTCCACGGTCAAGACCCACGTCGCGGCCGTGCTGGCGAAGCTGGGTGTCCGCGACCGGGTGCAGGCTGTCGTCTTCGCCTTCGAGAACGGCGTGGCCGGGGTGTGACCCGGCCGACGGCACCGGCGGGAAGGCACCCCGGCGTCCACCGCTAAGGTCGTGCTACCGGCCGGTAGCAAAGGCGGCGGCCCCGACTCGTGGAAGGCGGGCTCGTGCGCGTCGCCCTGCTGTCCTACCGCAGCAAGCCCCACTGCGGCGGCCAGGGTGTGTACGTCCGCCACCTGAGCCGCGAGCTGGTGCGGCTCGGGCACCAGGTCGAGGTGTTCTCCGGGCAGCCGTACCCCGAGCTCGACGACGGCGTACGGCTCACGAAGGTCCCCAGCCTCGACCTCTACCGCGAGCCCGACCCCTTCCGCACCCCCCGCTGGCGTGAGTACCGCGACGTGGTCGACCTCCAGGAGGTCGCGACCATGTGGACCGCAGGCTTCCCCGAGCCGCGCACGTTCAGCCGGCGCGTGCTCCGGCTC
>JAICSC010000380.1 GCA_025937085.1 Nocardioides sp. | reverse complement strand
GGCGGGTGGCTCGGCCGGCGCGAGCGTCGCCACGAGGTAGAGCGCGCCCGGGATGTCTCCCGCGAGGCCCTCGGCGAGCAGTCCGTCGGACCAGGCATCGGAGCCGAATGCCTCCTGCTCCAGCGCGGCGATCGCGGGCCCGTCGCTCGGCTCGGCCGACCGGATCACGACACGCGTTTCGGGGCGCCCGGGGCGACGGCGTCGGGGCGGCGCAGGTACATCGGCTCGGGGTCATGGAGCTCGGCCAGCTCCTCGGCGACCGCATGGGCCAGCCAGCCGGCGCTCGGGAGCGCCGGCCCGCGCTGATCGGGGAAGGCGTCGGGATATAGCGTCGCGCCTTCACCGGCGACCGGGTCCTCGGTCGCCGCGTCTGCCGGCCGAACGACGTCGGGACCGTCCAGGCGGCGCCCTTGCTCGTCGTACGCCGCGAGGTAGACCTCCTTGCGACGGGCGTCGGTGGCCACGAGGAAGCCCGTTCCGATCGGCTCCGCGCCCAGTGCGGCCTCGATGGCGACGACGTCCAGCGAGCACACGCCGTACACCGGGATCTCGAGGACGAGGGCGAGGGTACGCGCCGTGACCAGCCCGACGCGGAGGCCGGTGAACGGCCCCGGGCCGACACCGACCGCGATCGCAGTCAGGTCCTGACGCACGATGCCGGCGTCGGCCGTCACCGCCTCGATCAGCGGGGCGAGCTGCTCTCCGTGCTTCATCCGCTGATCGGAGCGGCGCTCGGCGAGCACGTCACTGCCGTCGTGGAGGGCGACGGTGACGTACGGCGTGGCCGTGTCGAACGCGAGCAGCACGCGTCCGAGGTTACTGAGCCTGGAGCCGTGGATGGTCGCGCAGTAGGTGAGCCATCCACGGATCGAGGCTAAGTGGGCAGGGCGCGCCAGTGCGTGGTGATCCGGGGCGGTGGTGCGGAGTCGTCGATGAGGTGGAGGGCGAAGCTGGGCGGCGCGGCGTACCAGAGCGTGTCCACGTCCTCGGCGTCGGCGGTCACGGTGGAGACGACGCCGCCTCCCATCAGCAGCGGCCGCCCGGCGAAGGCCGTGGCGCTCATGGTGTGGGCGTGCCCGACCAGAGTGGCGACGACGTGCGGGTGATGGTCGATCACCGCGGCGAGGGCATCGCCGTCCATCAGCCGGATCGGGTCCATCAGCTCCAGGCCGATCGTGGTCGGCGGGTGGTGCAGGCAGACGAATGCCGGATCGTCGGACTCGCCGAGCCGGGCGTCCACCCAGGACAGCTGCTCCTCACCGAGTCTGCCCTCGTCGACCCGCTCGCCGGCGACCGCGTCGATCAGCGAGTCGAGCATGACGAACCGGAACCCGGCCATCTCGACGACAGACCGGGCGTCGACGCCAAGCCCGTCCACGAACGCTGCGCGCACGTCGTGGTTGCCGGGGCACATCGCGGCCGGGGCGGGCCAGCGGTCGAGCCAGGCGCGGGCTTCGGCGTACTCGGCGGCGAGTCCATGGTCTGCGACGTCGCCGGTGAGGACCAGCACGTCGGGCCGGGGGTTCATCGCGAGCAGGTGATCCATCACCGCAGCCGCTCGGGCTGCCGGGTCCTGGACGTCGTTGCCGAAGTGCGTGTCGCTGACGTGAGCCATCACGAGCATGTGCCCAGCCTGGCACGGTCTCTAGGGTCGGGTCGTGGACGACTGGGCGGCGCGGTTCCCGGAGCTGTTCCGGCCGCGGTTCGAGGCGTACGCCGACGCCGCCCTCGCGTTCCGGCTGGGTACGCCACCGGACGAGCTCGTCTCCCGGATCCACGTGATCGCGCTCGGCCCACACGGCCGCGTCGTGGTGTGCCGGTCGGTCGAGGGATGGCGCTTCCTCCCAGGTGGCACGCGCGAGCCCGGGGAGGAGCTCACGGAACTGGTCCGTCGCGAGCTGTCGGAGGAGGCGGGCGCGACGTTGCTCGGCGTACCTGACCCGGTGTTCGCGTACACGCTCGCCCGGTCGCGTAGGCCCACTCCTTACCGGCCGCACCTCCCGCATCCGGACTCGGCCTGGGCGTACGCCGTCACCCGGGTCAGCGTCGAGGGAGCACCCGAGAACCCGCCGGACGGGGAGTCGGTGGTCGAGGTCCTGGCGCTGCCCTCAGGGGAGGCGGCCGACTGGCTGGCGGAAGGGGACGACGTGGAGCACGCGCAGGTCGTTCGACTCGCCGCGGCCATGGACTTGCTCGCCCCCTGACGCGTCCGGCTGGTCGTCGGGGTTTGAGGAGGCCGCCGGCCAGCGAGAGTCTCGGAACACCGCGGTACGTCGGTCGGTGGAGCCCCGCCGTCGGTCGGGCTCATCGAGCCCACGGCGGACGCGCTAGGTGGTTGAGGAGCGAGCTCCGCCCCTCGTCGGTCGAGCTCGTCCAGACCACGGCGGACGGCCCTCGGTGGTTGAGGAGCGAGCTCTGCGAGCGTTGGTTCCTGAGGAGGCGAGGGACGAGCCGTCTCGAAGGGCTCGAAACCACCGGCGACCGGGGTGGTGGTTTCGAGACTGGCGTCGGGGCGCCTTCCTAGTCCGACTACTCGGGAGCCGCGGCGAACGGACTCCTCGAAAGTTTTCGAGAAAGTTCGGCCCTTCTTGTGGAGAACCCGGGTTCTGGGACCTCGGCTGTCGGTGGGCCGTGGTCCAATACTGGTATGAGCACGAAGGCAGCATTAGCTGAACCCCAGGCGCAGCCGGACACGGCGGCCGGGGTGCTGGCTGCCGCACGTG
>JAICSC010000253.1 GCA_025937085.1 Nocardioides sp. | reverse complement strand
GTGGCCGCGGACCAGTGACGCCAAGGGGACGGTCTCGCCGGACCAGTCGTCGGGCAGCTGCGGCGTGTCCTCCACGGCGTACTCGACGAGGCCGAGCCGGTCCTGCCAGCGCGTGTCGACCTCACGGACGGTGGCGAGCACCAGCTCGTCGAAGCGCTCGCCCCGGGTCGGCAGCTCCGGGCGTCCGGGCAGGGACGGCGCGATCGCCGGGCCGCGCATGCCGCGGCCGCGACGGTCGCGGGTACGGCGTCGGCCCGGGGCCGCCCGAGGCGTGGTCACACCGGCGAGACTAGTCGCCGCGAGTGGGCCCGCGTGAGCCCCGCGTGCCTGAGCCGGGTTCCGCGCGCCCGGGGGTACCGTCGGCGCCGTGAGTCCCGCTCGGCGCTGTTCGCGCACCGCGTGCGACCGTCCCGCGGTCACCACGCTGACCTACGTGTACGCCGACCAGACGGCCGTGGTGGGCCCGCTCGCGACGTACGCCGAGCCGCACTCCTACGACCTGTGTGACGTCCACGGCGAGCGGCTCTCGGCCCCGCGTGGGTGGGAGGTGCTGCGGCTCGCGCCCGATCCGAGCACGATCCCGCCGTCGCAGGACGACCTGCTCGCGCTGGCCGACGCCGTCCGCGAGGCGGGGCGGCCGATGGTGGAGGCGACCCGCTCGCCGAGCGTGGTGGGACACGCGGGAGGCCCGACCGGGGTCGGCCGGGAGACCGCGCGGCGCGGTCACCTGCGGGTGCTCACCTCGGAGTGACCGGACACGGTGGGGGGTCGTTAGGCTCGCTGTCGTGTCCACGACCGACCGGGCGAACACGCACGCCGTCTTCAAGGCCTACGACGTGCGCGGCACGGTGCCCGACCAGATCGACGAGGAGCTGTGCCGGCGTACCGGTGCAGCGTTCGTGCGCGTCGCCGGCGCCTCCACGGTCGTCGTCGGGCACGACATGCGTCCCAGCTCTCCGTCGCTCGCCACGGCCTTCGCCGAAGGCGCGACGGAGGCCGGAGCCGACGTGGTGATGATCGGGCTGGCGTCGACCGACCAGCTGTACTTCGCCTCGGGCCACCTCGGGCGGCCCGGCGCGATGTTCACCGCGAGCCACAACCCGGCGGGCTACAACGGCATCAAGCTGTGCCGCGCGGGCGCGGTCCCCATCGGCGCGGAGACGGGGCTGTACGAGATCCGCGACGCCGTCTCCCGGCCGAGGAGCACGTCGGCGCCGACCCCCGGTGAGATCTCGGAGCGCGACGTCCTCCACGCGTACGCCGCCCATCTGCTGTCGCTTGCCCCCGTCGCGGGGCGTGCGCTCAAGGTAGTGGTCGACGCCGGGAACGGCATGGCCGGCCTGACCGCACCGGTCGTGTTCGAGCTGGTGGGTGGTGAGGTGGATCTGGTGCCGATGTACTTCGAGCTCGACGGCACCTTCCCGAACCACGAGGCGAACCCGATCGAGCCGGAGAACCTGGTCGACCTCCAGAAGCGCGTCGTGGCGGAGAACGCCGACATCGGTCTGGCCTTCGACGGCGACGCCGACAGGTGCTTCGTCGTCGACGAGCTCGGCCGCGCGGTCTCCCCGTCCGTGTTGACGGCGCTGATCGCCGCCCGCGAGCTGGCCAAGGAGCCGGGTGCCGCGGTGATCCACAACCTGATCACCAGCCGCCGCGTGCCGGAGCTGGTGACCGAGCTCGGCGGGACCCCGGTCCGCACGCGCGTGGGCCACTCGTTCATCAAGGCCACGATGGCCCGGACCGATGCCGTCTTCGGCGGGGAGCACAGCGGCCACTTCTACTTCCGCGACTTCTGGCGGGCCGACTCCGGGATGCTGGCCGCTCTGCACACACTCTCTGCCCTCGCCGGATCCGACCGGCCGCTCTCGGAGCTGCTCGACGACTACCGGAGATACGCGTTGAGCGGGGAGATCAACTCCGAGGTCGTCGATGCGGCCGCGACACTCGCGACCGTGGAGTCGACGTACGCCGGGACCCCGGGCGCGGTGGTCGACCACCTCGACGGCTTGACGGTGACCACCGACGACTGGTGGTTCAACGTGCGCCCGTCCAACACCGAGCCGTTGCTGCGTCTCAACGTCGAGGGCGCCGACGACGACACCATGACCCGCGTCCGCGACGACGTCCTCTCACTGATCAGGAAGTAGACGACATGAACCTCGACCCGAAGCTCATGGAGATCATCCGCTGCCCCGAGGACCACGGAACGCTCGAGGCCGTGGGGGAGGAGCTGGTCTGTCAGTCCTGCGGGCTGGCCTACCCGGTCCGTGACGACATCCCGGTGCTGCTGGTCGACGAGGCCCGCAGGCCGGCCTGATCGTCGTACTCCCATGGCCACCTGGTTCGACGAATCGCGGCTGGACGACGAGGCGGCGCTGGCGACCGCCGACGTACGCCTGCGTGAGCTCGCCGAGTCCGGTGCCCGGGTACGCCGTGAGGCGGCCGAGTCGGCGGCCGGAGTCGCGGAGGCCGTGGCCACCGCCCGCGACGCGGCGCGGCCCCGGGCGATCGTCGCCGCCGGCCCCGACTCGCGGTTGCTGCGCGCCGTCCTGGAGCCGTGGTGCCCGGTACCGTTCGTCGCCTGGCCCGGTCCGGCGCTGCCGGGATGGGCCGGCGGGCTCGACCTCGTGGTCGTGCTGGCACCCGACGGCTCCGACCGGGCGACGGCCGCGGCGGTCGCCGAGGCGGTACGCCGCGGGTGCCAGGTGGTCGTCGCGTCGCCCGCCGGGTCGCTGGTCGCCCAGCACGCCGAGGGGCGGTGGTCCACGATCGTGCCGACGGTGACCCGCGACCAGCTGGCCACCGCGGTCGTTGTCCTGGAGTACCTCGACCAGGTCGGGCTCGGCCCGCGCGCCGACCACGCCGACGTGGCCCGGGCCCTCGACGACGTCTCGGTCGCCTGCTCGCCGCACCGGGACCTCGCGGTCAACCCCGGCAAGGTGCTGGCGATCGCGCTGGCCGACACCGCCCCGATCGTCTGGGGCGGGTCGAGCCTGGCCGCGCGCGCCGCGCGTCGCGTCTCCGAGTCGATCCGGCGAGCCTCCGGGCGCTCGGCGATCGCCGGCGACGCCGAGCACCTCCTGCCCCTGATCGAGGCCGCGCGTCCTCGGAACGTCTTCGACGACCCGTTCGCCGAGGGAGGCGCGGAGGCGCGTCCGGTCCTGGTCGTCTTCGACGACGGCGCCGACGACCCGATCGTCCGTGAGGACCGTGGGCGGCTCCGCGCGGCGGCCGCCGAGCACGGCGTACGCGTCGAGACCGTGGCCACGGAGGCCGGCACCGAGGTCGCCCGGTACGCCTCACTCGTGCTGAACGGGCGGTACGGCGCGGAGTACCTCCGCCTCGGGCTCGTGGACGACTGATCGCTTCGAGCGACCGCTAGTAGTGCGTCGCGGCCAAAACGCGGTTGAGGGCGGCGTCGAGGTGTGTGCCTGGCAAGGCGCCGGAGCGCCGCTCTACTTGTTCGTCCAGCAAGCGACGACAACGCCGCCAGGTGCGTGCCACGGGGTCGCGATAGGTCGTGAATTGGCTGCGACGGGCTACTAGCCTGCGGCGCATGTCCACCGAAGGCAGCACCAAGGCGGTCGTCGCGGCGCTCCTGGCCAACACCGGCATCGCGATCACCAAGTTCCTGGCGTTCCTGCTCACCGGTGCCTCCTCGATGCTCGCGGAGGCCATCCACTCGGTCGCCGACTCCGGCAACCAGGGGCTGCTGCTCCTCGGCGGGCGCCGGGCACACCGCCGGCCGACCGACGAGCATCCGTTCGGGTACGGCCGCGAGCGCTACATCTACGCGTTCATCGTCTCGATCGTGCTGTTCAGCGTCGGTGGCCTGTTCGCGCTCTACGAGGCGTACCACAAGGGTCACGAGCTCCACGCGGCGCACGGGCATCCCGAGGACTCGCTGCTGGACAGCCGTTGGGCGTGGGTCCCGATCGTGGTGCTGGTCGTGGCGATCGTGATGGAGGCGCTGTCGTTCCGGACCGCTCTTCGCGAGGCGGCGCGCGTCAAGGGCGACGCGACGTACGTCGAGTTCGTGCGCAGGGCGAAGGAGCCGGAGCTGCCGGTGATCCTGCTCGAGGACTTCGCAGCACTGTGCGGCCTGGTGTTCGCGCTGCTCGGCGTCGGGCTGTCGCTGATGACCCGCAACCTGTGGTTCGACGTGATCGGCACGGGACTGATCGGCCTGCTCCTCGTTGCGGTCGCGATCACCCTGGGCATCGAGACCAAGAGCCTGCTGATCGGGGAGTCCGCCTCGGCCGCCGTCGTACGCCGGATCGCCGAAGCGTTGACGGGTACCGCGGGCATCGATCGGGTCATCCACCTCAAGACACTGCACCTCGGGCCGGACGAGCTGCTGGTCGCGGCGAAGGTCGCGGTGCCCGCCGCCGGGTCCGCGCTGGAGGTGGCCCGCGCCATCGACGCCGCCGAAGCCTCCGTCCGCGCCGCCGAACCCATCGCCCGGTTGATCTACCTCGAGCCGGACATCGCCCGGACCTGACCGGCTCCGCGCGCGGGGCGACCCTCCGTCGTCGGTCGAGCTTGTCGAGACCACGCCGGGCCACCGTCGGTGGTTGAGGAGCGAGCGCCTGCCTCGGTGGTTGAGGAGCGAGCTCTGCGAGCGTCTCGAAACCGCCGGAACCGCGACGAGAGAATTCCTCGAGACTTTTCGTGCGGGCCGGTGCACAACCCCGGTTTCGGGGTGGAGCGTCGGTGACCCGGCCACATCGGGGAGGACCCGACCGGCCACGTGAGAGCTTGCGGGTGAGGAGTACATCGGACCGCTGAAGGCGGACAGTCTTCGTCCGGAACAGCGCCTAGCGTGTCCTCATGGTGATCCAGCAAACCAGCGACGTCAGGATCTGGCTGCTGGAGGCCGATCCGGCGATCCGGTGGCAGGTGCTTCGCTACCTCACCGATGCCTCACCCGGCGAGGTCGCCGTCGAACGATCGCGGGTGGCGATGACCGGATGGGGGAAGCGCCTCCTGGACCTGCACGAGGCAGGGACGTGGGCGGGTGGCGCCTGCTTCCCGAGTCGTGACTGGCGGCCGACGGAGGCGGTCATCGGTGATCCGGAGGCCCAGCCGTGGACGGCCACCCTCCCGACCCTCCGGCTGCTCCGCGAGTTCGGGATCGATCCGGCCGATGCCGCGGTGCGCACTGCGGTCGATGGTGTCCGCGACCACGCCAGGTGGGAGTACGACGACCTGCCCTTCTTCGACGGCGAGGTGGAGCCCTGTATCAACGGTGGCACCGTCGCTCTGGGTGCCTACTTCAATGAGAGCGTCGACCGCATCGTCGAGCGTCTGCTCGGCGAGCAGCTCGACGACGGCGGCTGGAACTGCGAGGCGGCGAACGGCTCGACGCGGTCATCGTTCCACTCCACCATCTGCGTGCTCGAAGGGCTGTTGGAGTACGAACGCGCGGGCGGGGCTCTGCCGGTGGCGCAGGCGCGTCGGCAGGGCGAGGAGTACCTGCTGACCCGCCGCCTGGTCCGACGCGCGAGCACCGGCGAGGTGGTCGACCC
>JAICSC010000323.1 GCA_025937085.1 Nocardioides sp. | reverse complement strand
CGTACGACGACGGCGGTCGCGGCGGGCGCGACCGTCCTGGTCGGGAGGCGGTCCCGCGCGGTGTCGGTGCTCGCTGGCGCGGCCTGCGTCGCGGCGTCGGTGATGACCCGGTTCGGGATCTTCGAGGCCGGGATCGCGTCCACGAAGGACCCCAAGTACACGGTCGTCCCTCAACGGCAACGCCTCAGGCAGCGCGTCGAGCAGCGTCAGAGCGCCGACCCGTGATCCCTCGCCGTCGGTGTCCCTGACGGGTATACTCGAAGTATGACCACGACGATCAAGGTGACGAACGAGGTGCGCGACCGCCTGAAGGCGCAGGCGGCGCGGGAGCACCGGACCCTCGGGGAGCATCTCGCACACCTGGCCGACCTCGGCGACCGCCGAGCCCGCTTCGACGCGCTCCGGGAGGCGATCTCGGCCACGCCCGACGACGTGATGGACGCCTACCGGGCCGAGGTCGGGGCCTGGGACCGGGTCGACCGTGACTGAACTCGCGCCGGGCGACCTGGTCTGGGTGACTCCCGACGCCGCCGTCGGGCGGGAACAGGCGGGTCGCCGGCCAGCCGTGGTCGTGTCGGGGGTCGACCACCTTGCTGTCGTCGACACCTTGGCGATCGTCGTACCCGTCACCACCGTCGACCGGGGATGGCCCAACCACGTGGCCATCCGGGGTGGGACGCTGCCACAGGACTCGTGGGCGATGACCGAGCAGGTGCGGACGGTGTCGCGGGAGCGGATCGTCGACCGTGCCGGCGGCGTGGAGGCATCGACCCTGCACGCAGTTCGTGCCTGGATCCGGGACTTCCTCGACCTGTGAGTCCGGCCGGTTGCCTGAGCCTGAATCCACCGATTTGCGGCGTCGCGAGCGTCACCAGATGGGTGTGCTGGCAAGGCGCCCGTCGCGACGGCATACCGGGTGTCTTCCGAACGGCGGCAACGCAGCCAGCGCGCCCAGATGGTGGCGCGCAGCAGGTGGAAATCGGTGGATCCAGGCTGAGACCCGCGCGCCGGGGTACGAACGGCAGGTGACCGTGGCGCCGCCCCTCCGACTGACCCATTACGCCGCGGGCGGGGGCTGCGCGTGCAAGGTCCCGCCGGGCGAGCTCGAGCGGGTGCTCACGGGGCTGCCGGGCCGGGCCACCGGTGACCTGCTGGTCGGGGTCGAGAACGGCGACGACGCGGCCGTCGTCCGCATCGACGGCGATCGGGCGGTGATCGCGACCGCGGACTTCTTCACCCCGGTCGTCGACGACCCCCGCGACTGGGGCCGGATCGCCGCCGCGAACGCCCTCTCGGACGTCTACGCGATGGGCGGCGAGGCGCTGGTCGCGGTCAACCTGCTGGCCTGGCCGCGCGAAACTCTCCCGTTCGAGCTCGCCGCCGAGGTGCTGGCCGGGGGAGCGGAGGTCGCGGCCGAGGGTGGCTGCCACCTCGCCGGCGGACACAGCATCGACGACCGGGAGCCGAAGTACGGGCTCGCGGTGACCGGCCTGGGCGACCCGACTCGGCTCCTGCGCAACGACGCGGGGCAGCCCGGGCTGCCGCTGACCCTGACGAAGCCCCTGGGCCTCGGCGTACTCAACAACCGGCACAAGGCCACGGGGGAGGCCTTCCCCGACGCCGTGGCCGTGATGACGACCTTGAACCGAGACGCCTCACGCGCGGCCCTGGCCGCCGGGGCGGTCTGTGCCACCGACATCACCGGCTTCGGGCTGCTCGGCCACCTGCTCAAGCTCTGCCGGGCCAGCGGTGTGGACGCCGAGATCGACGCGACCTCGGTGCCCTACCTCGAGGGTGCTCGCGCGTCACTGGCCGAGGGGTTCGTCCCCGGTGGGTCGCGCCGCAACCTGGCCTGGGTGCGCCCCCATGTCGACTCCGGCATGTCCGAGGACGAGCTGCTGCTGCTCGCCGACGCGCAGACCTCGGGCGGCCTGCTGGTGGCCGGGGAGCTGCCGGGTCACCCCGTCGTCGGTCGGCTGGTACGTCGCGCGGGTGGCGGTTTGCGGATCCGGGTGCGGTGATGAGGGTCCGCTGATCGGCGGGCGTTGATCAGGCCGTGCCGGCCGCCTCGGCGGCGCCGCGCTCGTCATCGGCGTTCTCGGTCGCCAGCCGGCCGCCCGGATCCTCCAGGTGGGCGCGGACGAACCAGTGGAACAGCTCCAGCTGCTCGGTCTGTCCGATGACCATGTCCTGGGTGACCAGGTCGAGGTCGTCGAGCTCGTCGATGATCGTGCGGTTGGTCGCGATCACGCCGCGGTAGACGAGGTCGAGCGCACCGAGATGCTCCTGCGTACCGGCCCGTCCCAGCGAGTAGTCGTCCCAGTCTCGCTCCTTGACGATGGACCCGGGTGTACCGCTCGGCGAACCGCCCAGCGTCGCGATCCGCTCGGCGAGCTCGTCGGCGAAGCCGCGCACGGCCTCGACCTGCGGGTCGATCATCTCGTGCACCGCGATGAAGTGAGGACCGACGACGTTCCAGTGGACGTGCTTGAGCGTCAGATGGAGGTCGTTCATCGCGTGCAGTCGTGACTGGAGCCGGCCGATCACGCGCTCGGCGTCCTCGCGACTCAGCCCGGGAGTCGTGTAGTGGATGTCTCTCGAGGTACCCATGGTGACCCCGTACCCGATGCTCGCGAGAACGTGCACGTGGTCCGGAAGACATCGGGATCAGGGGCTCGAGGACGTCGCGGCCGGCGCGGATGTCGGTGCGGTGGTCGGTGCGGTCGTGGGCGCGGTGGTCGGCGCGGTGGTGGGGGTGGAGGCCGAGCTGCTGGCGCTGGTGGGCGTGCTGCTGGCCGGAGCGGAGGTCGTCGGGCTCGGGGAGGTCGAGGCCGAGGTCGGCGACGTCGTCGGGCCCGTGCTGCTCGAGGGTGAGCGGTGGACCGCCGGGGACGGATGGTGACCGCGCGCGGGGGTGATGGGGTTCGGCGAGACGACCCGGTGCCCCGCCGGGGCCAGCAGGATGGCCGCGACCACGACCGTCCCGGCCGCAGCGAGGGCCCCGGCCGCGGTGACGGTGGCCGGACGCGCCCCGAAGCGCCGGAACTCCGTACGCCGGCGCTCGGCGAGCTCGCTCGGCAGGATCGCGCGCTGAGCGCCCAGGCTGTTCAGCGGCGCGGACAGGAACGCGGCCGTCGGCCAGGCCAGCAGGACGGCGGTGACGTAGCCTCCGGTGCCGGCGGCGGCCACCGACCCCAGGATCCCGGCCAGGCCGAGCAGCGCGAAGAGCGACTCGGGCAGGTTGCCGCGTACGGCGTCCCACCACCGCGCGTCCTCGGCGGTCTTGGGCGTCCGGAGGAATTCCGCCTCCTTGGCGAAGAGCCCCTGCAGAGACGCCCTGGCGACCACGACCGAGGTCGACTGCCACACCATGAACGCACCCAGCGCGTCTCGCCAGGAAGCTCCGGTGCCGCGACGGAGCAGGGCCACGGCCCGGACCAGACCGAGCACGACCAGCAACGGGATGGCAGCCAGGAGGAACCCGCTCAGCTTGCGGAAGAGCAGCCCGCCGCCCAGGGCGACGTTGCCGGCCCCCAGCAGCAGGAAGAGGAAGAACATCACCGCCAGGAGATCGCCGTACCACTGGACGGCGCCGGAGAGGTAGGCCCATCGCTGTCCGAGGTCCATCCGGTTCCCGCGGTTCGGGCGGCCGGGCATCATCAGCCGCCAATGGCGCCGCAGGATCTGGATACCGCCGAAGCACCAGCGGAAGCGCTGGCCCTTCAGCGCCTCGAACGTCAGTGGCATCACGCCACGGCCGAAGGAGCGGTCGACGTGCAGACCCGACCAGCCGTCGCGCAGCAGGCGCAGGGACAGCTCGGCGTCCTCGGTGATGCACCACTCGTCCCACCCGCCGGCACGCTCGATCGCCTCACGACGGATCAGGCCCATGGTGCCGGCGAAGATCGCCCCGTCGCGCTCATTGCGGGAAGGCTGGGAGACCGCGAAGAAGTACTTGTAGGAGTAGTACAGCCGCCGGTAGAACGGCGCCTGCTCCCAGTCCCGGTAGTCCTGGGGTGCCTGGATGAACCCGACCTTGGG
>JAICSC010000303.1 GCA_025937085.1 Nocardioides sp. | reverse complement strand
GCGTTCCTGCTGTTCGACTTCTACAACATCCGCTACACGACGCACACCTGGATCGGTGGGGCGCTGGGCGACAAGATGATCCGCTACGCGCTGCTGACCCGCGACCGCGACCCCGTGTTGTGGGACTTCGGCTCGGCGGTCAAGCACCACCAGCTGTTCTCGCGGTGGGTGCCCGAGGAGAACTACCGCGCCGGCTTCCTCGGCTTCCGCGGCGCGGTCGCGCCGACCGTCGGCCTGATGGAGACCGCAGTCGCCGAGATCAGGTCCCTGCTGACCGAGGCCGGCGTCGCCGACCAGCCGGTCGGGGTCGACATCGTGGAGCCGCCGTTCCTCTTCGAGATGCAGAAGCAGGGGCTCACCGTGGTCGACGCGCAGCAGCACATGCTGGACGCGCGCGTGATCAAGTCACCCGACGAGATCATGCTGTTGACGCAGGCCGTGGCGATGGTGGACGGGGTCTACCAGGGCATCGTCGAGCGGCTGAAGCCCGGCGTACGCGAGAACGACATCGTCGCCTTCGCCAACCAGCGGCTCTACGAGATGGGCTCGGACCAGGTCGAGGCGGTCAACGCGATCTCCGGCGAACGGTGCAACCCGCACCCGCACAACTTCACCGACCGGCTCATCCGCCCGGGTGACCAGGCCTTCTTCGACATCATCCACTCGTTCAACGGCTACCGGACCTGCTACTACCGCACCTTCTCGGTCGGCAGCGCCACACAGCCGCAGCGCGACGCGTACCTGCAGGCGCGGGAGTGGATGGACCGCGGGATCGAGGGGATCAAGGTCGGGGTCGGCACCGACGAGGTCGCCGAGCTGCTGCCGAGGGCCGAGGAGTTCGGGTTCGGCAGCGAGATGGAGGCGTTCGGCCTGCAGTTCGCGCACGGTCTGGGGCTCGGCCTGCACGAGCGGCCGATCATCTCCCGGCTGAACTCGATGAAGGAGCCGATCGAGCTGCAGGCCGGGATGGTGTTCGCGCTCGAGACCTACTGCCCGGCCTCCGACGGCTACTCCGCCGCCCGGATCGAGGAGGAGATCGTGCTGACCGAGGACGGCCCCCAGGTGCTCACGCTCTTCCCGGCGCAGGACCTGTTCATCGCCAACCCGTACTGAGAGGACCACCCGATGGGTGACTTCACCCTCGAGCAGGTCGCCGACCTGCCCACCGACCTGCTGATCGGCGGCAAGGCCGTCGCCGCGTCCGACGGCGGCCGCTTCGCCGTGATCGATCCGGCGACGGGCGAGGCGATCACCACGGTCGCCGACGGCACCGTCGACGACGCCATCGCCGCGGTCGAGGCTGCCGACGCGGCCGCTGCGGGGTGGGCTGCCACGGCTCCGCGGGAGCGCGCCGAGGTGCTCCGCCGGGCGTTCGAGCTGATGACCGCCCGCGCCGACGAGCTGGCCCACCTGATCTCGCTGGAGAACGGCAAGGCGCTGCCCGACGCGCGCGGCGAGACGACGTACGCCGCGGAGTTCTTCCGGTGGTACGCCGAGGAGGCGGTGCGCGCCTCGGGCGAGCTCACCATGGCGCCGTCCGGTGCGAACCGGATCATGGTCGTGCGCCAGCCCGTCGGCGTCGCGGTGCTGGTGACGCCGTGGAACTTCCCGGCCGCGATGGCCACCCGCAAGATCGGTCCGGCCCTCGCCGCCGGCTGCACCGTGGTGCTGAAGCCGGCCTCCGACACCCCGCTCACCGCGCTGCTGATGGCGAAGATCCTCGACGACGCCGGCGTACCTGCGGGCGTGGTGAACGTCGTACCCGCGCGTCGGTCCGGTGCGGTCGTCTCCGCGATGCTGCATGACGCGCGGGTGCGCAAGCTGTCGTTCACCGGGTCGACCGAGGTCGGCCGGATCCTGCTGAAGGAGGCGGCCGACCAGGTCGTGAACTGCTCCATGGAGCTCGGCGGCAACGCGCCGTTCGTCGTCTTCGAGGACGCCGACGTCGACGCCGCGATCGAGGGCGCGATGGTGGCGAAGATGCGGAACGGTGGTGAGGCGTGCACGGCTGCCAACCGGTTCTTCGTGCACGCCGACGTGGCCGAAGAGTTCTCCCGGCGGCTGTCCGAGCGGATGTCGGCGATGCGGGTCGGGCCCGGGATCGCCGACGACACCCAGGTGGGACCGCTGGTCAACGAGGACGCCGTCGCCAAGGTCGCCGAGCTGGTGCAGGGCGCCGTCGACGCCGGCGGCCGCGTGGTCGTGGGTGGCACCCGCCCCGACCGGCCCGGCTTCTACTTCGACCCGACGGTGCTGACCGGCGTACCGCCCTCGGCGCCGATCCTGCGTGCGGAGATCTTCGGCCCCGTCGCGCCGATCGTGACCTTCACCGACGAGGCCGAGGCGATCCGGCTCGCCAACGACACGGAGTTCGGGCTCGTCTCGTACGTCTACACCCGCGACCTGGCTCGCGGCCTGCGCGTGAGCGAGGCGATGGACTCCGGCATGGTCGGCCTCAACCGCGGCCTGGTCTCCGACCCCGCCGCTCCCTTCGGTGGCACGAAGCAGAGCGGCATCGGCCGCGAGGGCGGTCACGAGGGGATGCTGGACTACCTGGAGTCGAAGTACATCGCCGTCACGTGGTGACGACGCAGCAGGCGCCGTTCGTTCGCCTCCTGAGACCCCTCCGAAGACCACTGTCGCGCCGACGTAGCGAGTTCTACAGTGCGAGCTGATGGCCACGTATGCCGACCGGGCGAGAATCCCGGTGCATGTCTCGCGGGAGACCCTCGGCATCGCCGGCGGGTTGCTGATGATCTATCTGGTGTGGGGGTCGGTGTACGTCGCGATCCGGTACGTCGTCGTGGATGTGCCGGCCCTGCTGTCCATCGGCCTGAGGTACGTCGTCGCCGGTGCGCTGCTGGCGGCGTACGTCGCCGCGCGGCGCGGGCCCGGGCGGCTCCGGCTCGATCGCCGTGCGCTCCTGGGTTGCCTCCTGCTGGCGGTGCTGCTCCAGGTGCTCACGAACGGCACGACGACGTGGGCCGAGGCCGCGGGGGTGCAGGCCGGCCCGGCTGCGCTGCTGACCGCCCTCGCCCCGATCGGGATCGTGCTGCTGCGGCTCGGGACGGGCGATCGTCCCCGGGCGGTGACGTGGGCGGGTGTGGTCGTCGGCTTCGCCGGTCTGGCGGTGCTGATCCTGGGAGGCCGCGCGGTGCCCGGCTTCCCGCTGTGGCCGTCGCTGCTGATCGTGGCCTCGGCCGGGTGCTGGGCGGTCGGCTCCTTCCTGCAACCCCGGCTGTGGCTGCCGGAGAGCACGTTCGCCACCACGGCGTACCAGCTCCTGGCCGGCGGCATCGTGCTCACCGTGGCCGGGGTCGCCTCCGGGGAACGGACCGACTTCCACTTCCCGGCCGAGACCTGGTGGGTGCTCGGCTACCTGACCGTCTCTTCGGTGGTGTCCTACACGGCGTACGTCTGGTTGCTGCGCCACGCGCCGATCTCGCTGGTCTCGACCCACGCCTACGTCAACCCCGTGGTCGCCGTACTCCTCGGCTGGGCGTGGCTGGGCGAGCCGATCACCTGGCCGGTGGTCGCCGGCGGCGCGGTCGTGCTCGTCGCTGTGGGACTGGTGATGGCCGAACGCCGGGAGCTGCCCGAGGAGCCGCCGGTCACGTGAGCAGGGTGCCGGTGAGCGAGCACCCGTACTCATCAGCCGAGTGATCCACCGCCTGTTCGGGCTCGCTGGTGCGGGCACGTAGTCTCCCCGCGTGGCGGTGGACAGATCCTTCATCCGGGTGAAGGCGATGTTGATCGCGGCGAGTGACGACCTGGCATACCACGCTGTCACCCTCAATCCGCCAACGGATGAGAACCCTGACGGTTACCACCGCCTCATCGGCGGCAGCGTGGAACTGGGCGAGACCCACCACGATGCGATCGTCCGTGAGGTGGCTGAGGAGCTCGGGGCGACGATCCTTGACCTCGCCTTCGCAGCCACCCTCGAGAACATCTTTCGGATCGACGGCGTGCTCGGGCACGAGATCGTCTTCCTCTACTCGGGTCGGCTCGAGCCCCAGCCGGCCCGACGGGCGGCGACTCTGACGGAGAGCGACGGCAGCATCGTGCCCGTTGTCTGGCGCCCTCTCGACGATGCCGACGAGTACCTCCCGCTTTACCCGGCCGAGGCGCTCCCGTGGATCCGCCGCGGGCCTGGATGAGGAGTGGGACGCTGGCCCCGTGCGCTGGCTGGTGTCGTGTGTTCCCCAGGCGGGCCACTTCGGCCCGCTCCGGCCCCTGGTGACCGCGTTGGTGGAGCAGGGTGATGAGGTGGTGGTCGCCTCCGGGCCCGCGGTCGAGCCGATGGCGGTCTCGACG
>JAICSC010000353.1 GCA_025937085.1 Nocardioides sp. | reverse complement strand
TGTGCGGGTGTCACCGGGTCTCGACACGCGGGTCACGGCTTCGCAAGCTCAGCCGTGCCGCTCGCTCGACCACCATCGCAAAGCGAAGATCGTCTGAAGTCGTGGAGCACTCCGCGCTCACACGACTTCAACGATCGTCGCTATGCCCATGCCGCCGCCGATGCAGAGGGTGACCAGGCCGCGGCGAAGGTCGCGCCGATGGAGCTCGTCGACGAGCGTGCCGAGCAGCATCGCCCCGGTGGCTCCGAGTGGGTGGCCCATCGCGATCGCGCCGCCGTTGACGTTGGTGATCTCGTGGGTGATCCCCAGGTCCTTCATGAACCGCATGGCGACCGCGGCGAACGCCTCGTTCATCTCCCACAGGTCGATGTCGCCGGGTTCGAGTCCCGCCTTGCCCAGCGCCTTGCGTGCTGCCGGGGCAGGGCCGGTGAGCATGATCGTCGGGTCGGCGCCGGAGACCGCGGTCATCACGATCCGCGCCCGCGGCGTCAGATCCAGCTCCACCCCGGCCTGCTCCGAACCGATGACCGCCAACGAGGCACCGTCGACGATGCCCGAGGAGTTGCCGGCGTGATGGACGTGGTCGATCTGCTCCACCCAGTGGTACTTCTCCAGGGCGACGTCGTCGAAGCCCGCGTCCCTGCCGATCGAGGCGAAGCTCGGCTTGAGGCCGGCCAGACCCTCGACCGAGGTGTCGGGGCGGATCAGCTCGTCGTGGTCGAGGACGGTGATGCCGTTGGCGTCCACGACCGGCACGACCGCATCGGCGAAGTAGCCGTTCGCCCGGGCCTTGGCGGCCCGGTGGTGCGACTCCGCGGCGTACGCGTCGACGTCCCGACGGCCCCAGCCCTCGAGCGTTGCGATCAGGTCGGCGCCGATGCCCTGGGGTACGAAGCCGGTCGTCAGCGCTGTGGCCGGATCGGCCGCCCAGGCACCGCCGTCGGACCCCATCGGCACCCGGCTCATCGACTCGACGCCACCGGCGAGGATCAGGTCCTCGAAGCCGCTCCGGATGCGGGCGGCCGCCTGGTTCACCGCCTCGAGACCGGAGGCACAGAAGCGGTTGAGCTGGACGCCGGCGACGGTCTCGGGGTACCCCGCTGCGAGAGCCGCGGTCTTGGCGATGTCGCCGCCCTGCTCGCCGATCGGGGACACGACTCCGAGGACGACGTCGTCGACGCGCCCGACGTCGAGCGAGGGGTTGCGCGTCTGGACGTCGCGCAACAGCCCGACCATCAGGTCGACCGGCTTCACCTCGTGCAGGGAGCCGACCGTCTTCCCCTTGCCGCGCGGCGTCCGCAGATGGTCGTAGACGAACGCTTCCCGGGGTGCCTGCTGTGGGGATGGAGCCATACTCACGATTGTGACACTCTTACTGTCATGGTCGTCAAGGAAGGCGATGCCGCTGTGGGGACGCTCACGCTGCTCACCCTCGAGGAGCTGACCGAGCGGGTGGGGATGAGCGTGCGGAACGTGCGGTTCTACACCACCAAGGGGTTGGTGCCGCCGCCGATCAGGCGCGGCCGTAGCGGTTACTACACCGCCGACCACGTCGCCCGGCTGCAGCTGGTCCGCGAGCTCCAGGGCCACGGCTTCACCCTGTCGGCGATCGAGAGGTACGTCGCGGGCATCCCCGCCGACGCCTCACCCGAGGACATCGCCCTGCACCGCACGATGCTGGCTCCCTGGATGGCGGACTCGTGGCAGGAGATGACCCGGGCCGAGCTCGAGCGCGAGGCCGGGCGCGTTCTCGGACGGACCGATGTGGAGACGCTGCACGCCCTGGGTCTGCTTCGACCTGTAGCGCGAGGTCGCTTCCAGGTCTCACGGTCACAGCTGGGCGTCGGGCTCGGCCTGCTCGACCTCGGCTACCCGATCGAGGCCGCGCGTGCCGCGGCCGAGGTGTACGCCGCGCACGGGCGCGCGATCGCCGAGGAGCTCTACGAACTGTTCCGCACCAAGGTCTGGCCGGTCTACAAGGAGCAGGGCGTCTCCCCGGAGAAGATCCAGGACGTCGTCGAGCGGCTCAAGCCGCTGTCGATCGCCTCCCTGGTCCAGGCCTACGAGGCCGGCATGGACGAGACCCGGCGCGCCAACATCGCCAAGCGAGCCCGCTGAACCAGGGCCCCGCCGAATCGGCGGGGCCCTCCCCGGGTCTGGTGGGCACTCAGCCTGGATCCAGGCTCAGCCTGAATCGGCTCAGGGCTTGAGCGCGTTCTTGGCCTGCTTCCCGGCCTCCTTGGCGTGGCGACCGGCCTCCTTGGCCTTCGCCTGTCCCTGGTCGCCCTTGCCCTCGGCCTTCAGGCTCCGGTTGCCGGTGGCTGCGCCGGTGGCCTCCTTGACCTTGCCCTTGACGTCGGTGGCCTGGTGCTTGGCCTTGTCGTCGAGTCCCACGGGTGCTCCTTCGTCTCGGGGGCGGATCGCCTTACGCCGATCCCGTACCCGAGTCCCGGAGCTGCATGCCGGTCGCGGCTCACCTCAGCCGCTCAGGTCGGCCGCTCACCTCAGCCGCTCGGCTCAGGAGAACTCGAGAACACCGTCCTCGAGCGGAGCCCGGCGGATCGTACGTCGATCCCGCAGGTAGCTCTGCCGCAGCCGCCACGGGTCGCGGTCGCCCTGGTGCGGGAGCTGGTCGAGCCCGCGGAGGACGTACCCCGACGTGAAGTCCATCAGCGGGACCTCCCCCACCGTCGGGTCCGGCCTGGGTACGACGCGCCGGTAGCCCCGGCGGGTCAGGTGGCCGAGCAGCCGGCAGGTGAACTGCGCGACCAGGTCGACCTTCAACGTCCACGAGGCGTTGGTGTAGCCGACGGTGAACACGAAGTTCGGCACCCCGCTCAGCATCAGCGCGCGATAGGTCATCGAGGCGGACGGGTCGATCTTCTCGCCGTCCACGATGAGCTCGATCCCGCCGAACGGCGACAGGGTCAGCCCGGTCGCAGTGACGATCAGGTCGGCACGCAGGTGCCGGCCGCCGGCCAGCACGATCCCGTCGCGGTCGAGCCGCTCGATCGCCGACGTGACCACCTCGGCGTCGCCGCGGCGTACCGCCCGGAAGAGATCGGCGTCGGGCACGAAGCACATCCGCTGGTCCCATGGCTGGTAGCGGGGCGTGAAGTGGGTGTCCACGTCGTAGCCCTCGGGCAGCAGCGCGACGTTCTGCCGGCGCACCAGGCGCTTGACCGTCTCGGGGCGACATCGCGAGAGCCGGTAGAAGACCGACTGCACCAGGATGCTCTTCCATCGCACCACGCGATGGGCCACCCCCGCCGGCAGCCAGCGCCGCGCGCGGGCGACGAAGGGGTCACGCCGCGGCAGGCTCAGGATGTACGACGGCGACCGCTGCAGCATCGTCACGTGAGCCGCGTGACCTGCCATCGCCGGAACGAGGGTCACGGCCGT
>JAICSC010000074.1 GCA_025937085.1 Nocardioides sp. | reverse complement strand
GGCCCTCGCCGAGCTCCGGATCGGAGGCGTCGAGACCTGTGGCCTGGCCCTGCCCATGCCCGGGGACCCGGTCGGGATCGGCGGCCCTCGCGAGCTCAGCACCGCCGCGCTCGAGGCCGGTGAAGCGGTCGTCGCCGGCGGGATCGGACTCGTCCCCAGACGCGTCGGATCCGCGGTCGAGTGGTCGGCGTACGCCGCGTCCCCGCGCCAGCTGGCCGACGTCGGCGAGACGGACCGCGCGCTGCGGCTGGCACTCCAGGAGTCCGCCGTCGCCCTGGCCGACCTCGACGTCGCTCGCTGGCGCCCCGAGGCCGCCGACGCGCTGATGGACCTGCACCGGCCGCCCAGGCTCGAGCCGCCCCCCGGTACACCGCGACGCTGCGCCGAGCTGGCCGCCCGCGCCCTCCAGGCGCAGGCCATCGTCGACCTCGCGCTCGAGGACGACGGTGGCGCCCTCAGCGCGGTCGAGATCGCGGCCCGGCGGGCCGCGCTCCAGCCCCTCGGGGCAGCCGCCCGCCGGGGGCTCGTGGCGGCCTGCTCGCCCGAGGTCTGGCCCGAGTGAGGACGCTTCTGACCCGGCGAAGCCGGGGCAGAACGGCCGCAGCGAGCGGCGAAGCGAGCTTGCTCGCGAGCCGAAACGACCCCTCGACCCGGCGAACCCGGGGCAGAACGGCCGCAGCGAGCGGCGAAGCGAGCTTGCTCGCGAGCCGAAACGACCCCTCGACCCGTCAGGCCTCGGCCCACACCGCCAGCGAGTTCCCGGCGGGGTCGCTGAAGTGGAAGCGCCGGCCCCCGGGGAACTCGAAGATCTCCTCGTCGATCGTCCCGCCCGCAGCGCGGACCGCGGCGTAGGTCGCATCGAGGTCGTCGCTGTAGAGGATCACCAGCGGCAGCCCCGCGCCGGCGGGCCGCGCCGGGTTGAGGCCGCCCATCTCGCCGTCGCCCCCAGGTCGGCGGATGCCGGAATAGTCGGGACCGTAGTCCGTGAACGCCCAGCCGAAGGCGTCGGCGTAGAACTGCTTCGCGGCCGCGATGTCCGGCGCGGCCAGCTCGACGTAGTCGAAGGTGTGGTGTCGGTTGTCTGCCATGTCCGGACACGGTACTGACAGCCACCGACAGTTCAGCCCGTGTCGCCTCGATAGCCTCGGGGGACATGAACGACCAGAGGCCGGAGACGCTGCTCCTGACGATCTCGGGGAACGATCGGCCGGGCGTCACCTCCGCCATGTTCCGCACCCTCACCCGGGCGGGCGTCGAGGTGCTCGACATCGAGCAGATCGTGCTGCGGCGCCGGCTGATCCTCGGGATCCTGGTCACCGCGCCGCGTAACTGGAAGCGGCTCCGCTCGGCTGTCGAGGCCACCGCCTCCGAGCTGGGCATGAGCGTCGAGGTCGACCGCGGCACGGGCGACAACAAGGGACGCCGCGAGGGCCGATCCCACGTCACCGTGATCGGCGCACCCCTGAAGGCTGCCGCGATGGCCGCGGTCGCCGGGCGGATCGCCGACTGTGGCGCCAACATCGACCGGATCGAGCGGATGGCGCGCTATCCGGTGACCGCCATCGACCTACACGTCTCCGGCGTCCACCCGGATCGGCTGCGGGCTTTGCTGAGCGTGGAGGCCGCGGCCCAGGGAGTCGACATCGCGGTGCAGCCCTCGAGCCTGCTTCGCCGAGCGATGCGGCTGATCGTGATCGACGTCGACTCCACGCTGATCCAGGGCGAGGTCATCGAGCTGCTGGCCGCTCACAGCGGGCATCGCGACGAGGTCGCCCGGGTCACCGAACGGGCGATGCGCGGGGAGCTCGACTTCGAGGCGTCGCTGCGGGATCGGGTCGCCCTGTTGAAAGGGATCCCGGCGTCCGCCCTCGACGAGGTGTACGACGCGCTGGTCCTGGCCCCGGGAGCGAGGACGCTCGTGCGCATCCTGCGCCGCCTCGGATACCGCTTCGCGCTGGTGTCCGGCGGGTTCAGCCAGATCACCGACCGGCTCGCCGCGGACCTCGGCATCCACTACTCCCGCGCCAACGAGCTCGAGATCGTCGACGGCCTGCTCACCGGCAGGATCATCGGCGACGTGGTCGACCGGGCCGGCAAGGCCGACGCGCTGCGCTACTTCGCCGAGCAGGTCGGCGTACCCGTGGAGTCGGTGGTCGCCATCGGCGACGGTGCCAACGACCTAGACATGTTGGAGGTGGCCGGCCTCGGCATCGCCTACAACGCCAAGGCCCTCGTGCAGGAGGCGGCCGACACCACCGTCAACGTCCCCTACCTCGACGCGATCATGTACCTCCTCGGCATCAGTCGCGAGGAGATCGAGGCCCTGGACCTGGCCCACGGCGTGGTCACCCCCGCCCCGCCGGTCGGATAGTCCGGTCAGCCACGGCCGACGTGGAAGGCGACCAGCCGGGCGGAGGCGAGGTCGAGGCCGGCCCAGGAGCCGGTGACCGCGAACACCGCCAGGGCACTGGTCGGGAAACCGGTCGCCATCTCGCGTCCGGCTCGTTCGTCACCCTCGCCGTCGTCCAGGAGCTGGGCGAGGTAGGCCATGGTCGGGTTGTGGCCCACGACCACCAGGGCCTCGACCTCGTCCGAGGTCTCGCGCACGAGGTCGAGGGCCGTCTCCGGGCCGGCGGTGTACAGACTCTCGGAGTACGTCGCCTCCACCTCGAAGGAGCCGCCCTCGGCGACCGCCAGCCAGGTCGACCTCGCCCGGCTGGCTGACGAGACCAGCGCCGCGTCCGGGTTCCGCCCGGTGCCCGCCAGCCAGCGGCCGGCCTCGAGCGCGTCGACCCACCCGCGCTGCGCGATCTCCCGCAGCGCGTCGGTCTCGCCCCCTGGCTCCGCCTTGGCGTGCCGCATCACCACCAGCTGCCGCGCGGGCAGGTCCGGCTGCTCCCTCACACGGGCACTCTGGCACCGGCTAGCCTTCCCTGTCATGCCGGAGGTAGGGGACGAGCACCCGGGCCCAGGCCCCCTGATGATCATCGGCGGGGCCGAGGACAAGCTCCGCAGACGCACGATCCTCACCGACTTCGTGACTGCCGCCGGCGCTGCCGACGCACGGATCGTGGTCATCCCGACGGCGTCCAGCCTGGGCGACGAGGTCATCGAGGTGTACGACGCGTTGTTCCGCAAGCTGGGCGCCGGCGAGGTCACCTCCTGCCGCCCCGAGAGCAGGGAGGCCGCGCGCGACCCCGACCTCGTGAAGCTCATCGACGAGGCGACCGGGGTCTTCATGACCGGCGGCAACCAGCTCAAGCTGTCGGCCATCATCTGCGGCACACCGGTGGGTGACGCGGTGGTCCGTGCCCACGAGCGTGGTGCGGTCGTGGGCGGCACGTCTGCCGGGGCCAGCATCCAGTCGTCGTACATGGTCGCCTTCGGCCCCGGAGGTGCGACTCCCAAGCAGCGGATGACGCAGGTGGCGGCCGGGCTCGGCCTGCTCGACACGACCGTGATCGACCAGCACTTCGACCAGCGCAACCGCTACGCCCGGTTGCTGATGATCGTCGCCCAGTCACCGCAGCTGCTGGGGATCGGCATCGACGAGGACACCTGCGCGACCGTGACCGTCGAGGACGGCCACGAGATCCTCCGGGTCGCCGGTCGCGGCGCGGTCACCATCCTCGACCCCGCCGACCTGGTGACGAACTCCTACGAGGCCAGGCGGTCCTCGCCGCTGCTGGTCAGCGGCGTCGTGCTGCACGTGCTGCCGGCCGGGACGGCGTACGACCTGACCGAGCGCGCGCTGCTCTCTCACACCCCCCGGGTGTCCGAGGAGGACGCCGTCGAGCTCGCCGAGGCGCAGGCCGACCTGCGGCAGATGGCCAGCGACATCGCGGCCGGTGACGTGGGGCCGTCCTACCTGCGCAGGCGCCTGGCCCGCAAGCGCAGGAGCCACAAGACTGGCCGCGACACTGCCGACGTACAGCCTCCGGACGAGGGGCAGGACGGAGATCCCCGGTGACCGAGCGCCCGACCGCCGACCTCGAGATCGTCGAGACCCGCGTCTACCGGGGACCGAACATCTGGTCCTACGACAGGGCGATCCACCTTCTGGTCGACCTGGGCGGGCTGGAGCAGTACCCCACCGACAAGCTCCCGGGCTTCACCGAGCACCTGCTCGAGGCGCTGCCCGGGCTGAACCAGCACTCCTGCTCCCGGGGCCGCAGGGGCGGCTTCGTCGAGCGGATGCACGAGGGCACCTGGCTCGGTCACGTCACCGAGCACTGCGCCCTGGCCCTGCAACAGGTCGTCGGCCACGATCTCCGGCGCGGCAAGACGCGAGGTGTGAAGAACGAGCCCGGGCGCTACAACGTGATCTACGGCTACATCGACGAGAACGTCGGGCTCGCGGCGGGCCGCCTGGCCGCCCGGCTGGTCAACCACCTCGTCCAGGCCGACCCGGGCTTCGACTGGGACAGCGAGCTCGAGCGGTTCATCATCCGCGCCGAGCGCACGGCGTTCGGGCCGTCGACACAGGCGATCCTCGACGAGGCCGTGAGCCGCGACATCCCGTGGATCCGGCTCAACCAGCACTCCCTCGTGCAGCTCGGACAGGGCGTCCACGCCAAGCGGATCCGGGCGACGATGACCTCGGCGACCAGCTCGATCGCGGTCGACGTCGCCTCCGACAAGGACCTCACCACCACGCTCCTCGGTGCGGCGGGCCTGCCGGTGCCGAAGCAGGAGTCCGTCCGGAACGCCGACGCGGCGGCCACGGCCGCGCGCAGGATCGGCTTCCCAGTCGTCGTGAAGCCGCTCGACGGCAACCACGGCCGCGGCGTCTGCCTCGACCTGCAGAACGAGGACGATGTACGCGAGGCGTTCCCGATCGCCCAGGAGCAGTCGCGCCGCGGCGTGTGCATCGTCGAGTCCTTCATCAGCGGCAAGGACTATCGCTGCCTGATCATCGACGGCCGGATGGCCGCGATCGCCGAACGCGTGCCGGCCTCGGTGACCGGCGACGGCAGGGCCACGGTGCGCGAGCTGGTCGACCTCACGAACGCGGACCCGCGACGCGGCGTGGGGCACGAGAAGGTGCTCACCCGGATCAAGGTCGACGCGGCCGCCGAGGAGGTGCTGGCGAGCCAGGGCCACTCGCTCGACTCGGTCCCGGTCGAGGGCGAGACGGTCCGGCTCGCGCTGACCGGCAACATGTCGACCGGCGGCATCTCCATCGACCGCACCTTCGAGGCCCACCCGGAGAACGTCGAGATCGCCGAGGAGGCGGCCCGGATGATCGGCCTCGACATCGCCGGGATCGACTTCATCTGCCCCGACATCACCGAGCCGGTGCGCGACGCGGGCGGCGCGATCTGCGAGGTGAACGCCGCGCCCGGTTTCCGAATGCACACCCACCCGACCATCGGCGAGCCCCAGTTCATCTCAAAGCCTGTCGTCGACATGTTGTTCCCACCCGGGGCACCCTCGCGGATCCCGATCGTCGCGGTCACCGGCACGAACGGGAAGACCACGACGGCGCGGATGATCAGCCACATCTACAAGGGCATGGGCCGCAAGGTCGGGATGACCTCGACCGACGGCGTGGTCATCGACGAGCGGCTCGTGATCAAGGCCGACGCCTCCGGTCCACGCAGCGCTCGGATGGTCCTGCAGAACCCGCGCGTCGACTTCGCCGTCTTCGAGGTCGCCCGAGGGGGCATCCTGCGCGAGGGGCTCGGCTACGAGCGCAACGACGTCGCCGTCGTCCTCAACGTCCAGCCGGACCACCTCGGGCTGCGGGGCATCGACACCGTCGAGCAGCTCGCCGACGTGAAGGCGGTCGTGGTCGAGGCGGTGCCGCGCGACGGGCACGCCGTACTGAACGCCGACGACCCGCTGGTGCGTGAGATGCGGCGCCGGTGCTCCGGCCAGGTCGTGTGGTTCTCCATGGACGAGCCGGGGTCGGAGGTGCGGGAGATGATCGAGGCCCACTGCCGCCGGGGCGGCAAGGCGCTGGTCCTCAACCCGTCCGACCGGGGCGAGATGATCGTGGTCAAGCACGGACGCCGCGAGATGCAGCTGGCCTGGACCCACCTGTTGCCGGCGACGTTCAACGGGCGGGCCCGGATGAACGTGCAGAACTCGCTCGCCGCCGCAGCGGCGGCGTTCGCGGCGGGTGCACCCCTGCACGACATCCGGCAAGGTCTACGCACGTTCTCGACCAACTACTACCTCTCCCCCGGTCGCCTCAACGAGGTCGAGGTCAACGACGTGCACGTCATCGTCGACTACTGCCACAACGCCCCCGGCATGCGGATGCTCGGCGACTTCGTCGACCGGGTCAGCGAGTCGCTCTCGGCCAAGGTCGAGCTCGGCAAGCTGTCTCGGATCGGAGTGATCGCGACGGCCGGAGACCGGCGCGACGAGGACATGCGCGAGCTCGGAGCGGTGGCGGCTCGGCACTTCGACGTCGTGATCGTCCGCGAGGACGACGCCCTCCGCAGCCGCGAGCGTGGCGAGACCTCGGAGCTGGTCGCCGAGGGCGTGCGGAAGGCGATGTCGGAGGGCGCGCGCTGCCGCCAGGTCGAGGTCGTCCTGGAGGAGATCGCCGCCGTTCGCCGGGCCCTGTCCCGGGCGAACCCCGGCGACCTGGTCGTGATCTGCGTCGACCAGCACGGTCGGGTGATGAGCGAGCTCGAGAACTGGTCCAACCAGGCTCAGGCAGGGTCAGGCGACCACCCCGATGCCCCCGCCGCGGACCCGGACTACACGCCGTCCGCGGAGCCGGCCTAGTCGCTCAGCTGTCGACGCCGGTCGCCTCGTGGGAGGCGCCGACGGGCTTGCTCTGCGACGAGCCGCGGTGTCGCAGGAAGACCGCAAGGACGGCCATCGTCCCGACGGCGAGCATCTCCGACTGCCAGTTCTGCAGGGTACGCGACCAGAAGTCGGGGTGCCCCAGGTACGCCGACCAGCTGACGGGATCCTGGAGGTTGCGCAGCCGCTCCTCGTCGTACGACGCCCATCCGGCCACCGACTGCGCCGTCCAGGAGAGCACGAAGAACAGGCCCATCACCAGGGCCAAGGAGTGCGAGTACGCCCACAGACGCACGCCGCCGGCACGGGCGGGTCGCGGGGAATCCTTGCCTGCGTGTTCGCGGACCTGTTGGTCCTCGTCCGACTCGTGCCCGACCTCCTCCGGCTTCTTCGACTCCGGCGAGCCGCGCTGCACCAGCCACACGGTGACCATCAGATACACCCAGAACTGGAGGAACTCGCTCTGCCAGTTCTCCGTCACGTCGACGGCGAAGTCGGTCGAGACCACGTAGCGCCACCAGCTCAGCTGCCCGAGACCGTCAGTGGCCTGCTGGGAGTTCAGTGCCTGCCACCCGGCGAACGACTGAGCCACCAGGCAGGCCAGGAACACCGCGGCGAAGAAGATGCCGAGCCCGTTGTCGCGTACGACGGTCCGGAGACCCTTCCTGCTCACAGCCGACTCGCCCCCGCGTAGAAGAACCAGGCGAGGCCGCCCAGGATCCCCACGACGTACAGGGCGAAGAGCACCGCTTGGGATCGCATGTCACCCCGCCTCGACGGCGCAGTCGTAGTGCTCAGCCGTCCGCTGCGACGGCGGCGGCATGGAACATCCGGCCGCGAGCACCCGCCAGCCGACGTCGTAGCGGGTCAGGAAGGTCACGTCCGCATCCCACCTGACCTGCGCCATCGTGCCGTAGACCTTGACCTCCTCGACGCCGCCCGCGGGCTTCAGCCCCGCGGCCACGATGGCGGCCGGACAGTGCTTCTCCTCCGACTGCTCGACGCCCGAGCGCGTGGGTGGCGCGAGGAGCGCGCAGGCGTCCGCACCATGCTGGGCGGCGACGGCGTCGTAGAACTGCGAGGCCACCGTCTGGACGTCTCCGGCCCGGTTGCTGCCACACCCCGACACCACGGTCGTCGCGACGAGGCAGGCGCCGCCCACCAGGACACGCCGTACCGCTGGTGGAGTCACGGCAGAGCAGTACCCCGTCGAGCGAGGGCTCAAGCCTGTGTGGTCAGCCGCACCGCCTGCTCCAGCCGACTCATCGCGTCCGGGATCGCTTCTGCGTCGATGCCCCCGAACCCGATCGCGAGACCGGGGCGCACCGGCTGGTCGCGGTGGTGGTGCGAGAGTCCCTCCACCCGTACGCCGCGCGCCGCGGCGCGGGTGACGACGGCCGCGTCGTCGGTCGACGGGTCGCGGAACGTCGCGCACAGGTGCAGCCCGGCCACGGACGGGACGACCCCGAGGAGGTCACCGAGCCCGGCGAGGCCGTCGAGTACCAGACCCCGGCGCTCGCGGTAGACGCGGGTCGCGCGGCGTACGTGGGCCGCGTGGTGCCCCTCGGCCAGGAACGCCGCCAGCGCGCCCTGTGTGGTCAGGTCACCTTCCCAGGCAGTGACCCGCTTCGCCTCGCGCAGAGCGGGCAGCAGCGATCGCGGCGGCACCACGAAGCCGGCACGCAGGGCCGGGAGGAGCGACTTGGAGAAGGTGCCGACGTACACGACCCGGCCGTCGCGGTCCAGGCTCTGCAGCGGCTCGACCGGCTGCTGGGCGTAGCGGTACTCGCTGTCGTAGTCGTCCTCGACGATCACGGCGTCGTGCTCGACCGCCCACCGCAATAGCGCCGTACGGCGGGCCATCGACATCGGGACGCCGGTCGGGAACTGGTGCGACGGCGTGACGTAGACCAGGCGAGCCTCCGGCGGGAGCGCGTCGACGACGAGGCCCTCGTCGTCGACCGGTACGCCGCGCACCACGGCACGGTGTGTCTCGAGGAGTCGCCGGACCGCGAAGTAGCCCGGGTCCTCCATCGCAACAAGGGTCCGCGGCGCCACGAGCACCCGTGCGACGAGATCGATCGCCTGTTGTGCGCCCGCGGTGACGAGGACGTCGTCGGGCGAGGCGACCACGGAGCGGGACAGGCCGAGGAACCGTGCGATCTCTGCCTGGAGGCGGAACGAACCGCGCCCGCCGTACGTCGCCTCCTCCAGGCGCGAGCGGCGAAGCTGCCCCGACACCAGCCGGCGCCAGACCTCCAGGGGGAACAACGCTGGGTCCGGCAGCCCGATCGACAGGTCGTGGAGGCGGAGGTTCCTGGGGGACGTTGTCGCCGGCTCGGTGTCCCACAGCGGCAGCGGGCGGACCGCGCCACGCCGGGCACGGCGCCGCACGCCGTCCTTCGCCTGGAGGGAGGCGGCGACGTAGGTGCCGGACCCCGCTCTGCTCTCGAGGAACCCCTCCGCCGTCAGCCGGTCGTACGCCGCGGTGACCGTGCCGCGGGCCACGCCGAGCTGGCGGGCGAGCTTGCGGGTGGCCGGCACCCGGTCACCGCCGGCGAGCCTGCCGTCGAGCATCGCCTCGCGCAGCGCGTGGTAGATCCGGGCGACCCTGGTGTCAGGGTCGCCCGGACCTTCGAGGGTGATGTGCAGGTCCACTCGGGCCGGACCGGCACTCAGTCGGCCAGCGCCGGCTCCCACGCGCGGGAGGCGACGGCCAGCCCGTTCCAGGCATTGATCGTGACGATCAGGGCGAGAAGGGCACCGACCTCGTCGGGTGACCAGTGCGCCGCGACCGCGTCGTACTCCTCCTGCGGCACGTGTGTCTCGGCGACCCGCGTGACCACCTCGGTGAACCGTAGAGCCGCGCGCTCGCGCTCGGTGAAGAAGGGCGACTCGTTCCAGACGGCGACCGCGTTGATGCGCTGGGCCGACTCCCCCGCCGACGCCGCGTCGTTGCTGTGCAGGTCGACGCAGTAGGCGCAGCCGTTGATCTGTGAGGCACGGAGCCGGACCAGGTCTCGGAGTCCGCGCGGGAAGCCGACCCGGTCGAGCTCGCGGGTCGCGGTGGTGTCGAGATGGGCCATCGCCTTGCTGTACGACGGGACGGTGGCGTCCACGTCGAGGCGGGTCGGGATCTGGTGGCGGGTGTCCTGCTGGGTCGTGGTCATGGCTCCAGGCTAGGTCAGATCCGGACCATGCGGTTGAGCCGGTTCTGCGTTATCTGATTGGTCCACATCGGGGCCGGATGCGGAGCACCCGCGCCCCACCCGGCGGCCGGTTCCGAAAGGCGTGTGGTGGCACCCGTCGACCCAGCTCCAGGCGATCGTCGTACCGGCTCAGCAGGCCGCGCGCGGCGCCCTCGGCCACCACCAGGTCCGCCGAGCGGAGGTGGCGGACCGCGAGCAGCCGCCGGACGAGCGAGTTGACACCGGCGTACGGCGGGTTGGCGACGACCCGGAACGGATGGCCGGGCCAGCAGAACTCGCCGAGGTCGAGCTCGAGCACTGCGACCCGGCTCGTCGCGAGCCGACTTGCCTCGACCCGGGCGCGCAAGGCCGATGCCCGCTGATGGTGGAGCTCCACGGCGAGAACGCGACAGCCGGCCCGCACCAGCGGGAGGGTCAGCGCACCGTCACCGGCGCCGAGATCGACCACGACGTCGCCGGGTCGGACCGGCGAGGCGGCGACCAGGCGTTCGGCCCACTCAGGCCTGAGCGGATGCCATCCCCAGGACGTCGGGTGCCGGCGCCGAGGCTGTCGGCCGGCCACGACGGACCATGACCATGAATGTCACCACGACATCGACTCTAGGCACGTCCGCCGCTCGAGGCGACTTGTTTCCGACGCGCTGAGGTACTCAGCCCCGAGCTGCCCGCACCTTCTCCCCGAGCTGCTGCGGGGTGTCACCGGTGCCGCCGTGGTCGGCGAGCCAGTCGTAGACCTCGGCCCGCTGGGCGTGGCACATCAGCCCGACGACGTCACCGGGGTGCGCCTGGGCGACCAGGGCGGCCAGGCAGGCGACCTCGGTGGGGTACGCCGCGACGTCGGTCACCCCGACTCGCTCGGCGCCGTCGCGGAGCAGTCCCTCGAGCTCCGCCAGGGTCCGGCCGCGCAGGTAGCGCTGCTTGTGGCCGATCGCGACCACGTCGGCGCCCATCGCACCGATCTCGCCCAGCCGTCCGATCAGGTCGTCGGTCCGGTCACCGACCGCACCGAGGCCGAGCAGCAGGCGGGCTCCCGGGCGGCGTACTCCGACCATGATCTCGAGGAGCGCCTCGAGGCCGGCCTCGTTGTGGGCGAGGTCGACCACCACGGAGGTCTCGCCGCCGTCGACCGGGACGGTGAAGAAGTTCATACGCCCCGGGTTGTGCTCGGGGTCCGGACGGAACGTGCGCAGACCCTCGACGACCGTCTCGCGCGGGATGCCCACGGCCAGCGCTGCGGAGGCAGCGGCCAGGGAGTTCTCGACGTTGAACCGCGAGAGCCCGGCCAGGGTCATCGGGACGTCGGCGAGCTCGACCAGCGGGTGGGGGTCTGCCGAGGGGCGTAGCACCGAGATCCACCCGTCGATCACCGTGGTCGCGCGGCCGCCGGCGTCGAGGGTCTCGCGGATCGCCGGAGCGTTGGGGTCGCGGGAGAACACCCACGGCTGGGAACGGATGAGGTTGCGCATGCCGTAGACCCGTGGGTCGTCGCCGTTGAGGACCGCCCAGCCGCCGCGGCGGGTGATCCGCGGGACCACGGCCTTGACCTCCGCGAGCTGGTCCAGGGTGTCGATGCCCTGCAGACCGAGGTGGTCGGCGCTGACGTTGGTCACCACGGACACGTCGTTGCGGGTCACTCCGATCCCCTTGAGCAGGATGCCGCCACGCGCCGTCTCGGTGACGGCGAGTTGGACGCCCGGAAGGCCCAGGACGCGCCCCGCGCCGCTCGGGCCGGAGTAGTCACCGGCCTCGACCAGCTCGCCGTCCAGGTAGATCCCGTCGGTGTTGGACCACCCCACGACCCGGCCGTCGGCGCGGGCGATGTGAGCGATCATCCGGCTGGTCGTCGTCTTGCCGTTGGTGCCGGTCACTGCGACGACCGGGATCTGGGGAACGATCGTGTGCGGCTCGGCGCCCGCGGGCGACGCGACGACCCGCTCGGCCGCATGTCCGACGGCCTGCTCGACGTCCTCCCCCGGCACCGCGTCCAGCACGGCCGCCACCGCGCGCCCCATCTCCTGTGCCCGGTCACGGTGACGCCAGGGATAGGCGACGACGATGCAGTGGGGGTCGCCGGTGGGCCGGACTCGGACGGCGAGCCGCACGGTCCCCGACTCGTGCGCGATCGCCCGCACCAGCCGCGCCACGGCGCGCAGCGCGAACCGCTGCCGGAACCCACTGTCCGGCTCCCCCGGTCGCGCACCGCTCAGCCCGATCCGGCGCGCCAGCCGCTCGGCCGTCGTGCTCGGCGCGGACGCCAGCCCGGTGATATCGAGGGTGAGCTTGATCGCGGCGCGCGGGAAGTAGAGGTTCGGGCCCTCCAGGACCCGGAGCTCGACCAGCGACGTCACGCGGGCACGCTATCGAAGGGTGTGCTCCTCCCCGACCGGTGAGTGATCCACCATTTCGCCCGCGGCCGGAACGTGGACATGTCACCGCTTCTGTAGGCGTCTCGTGTCCTCGCCAGCCCGGGCGGTGGGCCTTCCACCGTTCCCGCAGCT
>JAICSC010000250.1 GCA_025937085.1 Nocardioides sp. | reverse complement strand
CGTGGACTACGCGGTCAACCTGTGGTGGCGCCGGTTCTGACGACACTCGGCACGGATAGGCAGCGTCCGCTTCGCGCCGCGATGCAGCTATCCCGCGCGACCTCGTTGGCGTTGCTCCCCACTTGTTGGCCTCGATCTCCCCCACGAAGTGCAGCGTTCCCCGCTCGGGCGGGGATTTCGCGGGGCCCTACCCGGATGACAGGCGCACCGCGAGGGTCGGCGAGAGCAGCACGCCGGGGCCCGCGACGGGTGGGGTGGAGAGGAGTCCCTCGAGTGCCTTGACCAGCTCGACGGCGACCTGCTCCAGAGGCTGGCGCACCGAGGTCAGACCGCCGGGCACCACCTGGGCCACCTGGGAGTCGTCGAACCCGACCACGGCGACATCTCGGCCCCAGTGGATGCCGCGGTCCCCGAGTGCGTGGAGCACACCCATCGCCAGGGTGTCGGAGGCGCACACGAAGGCCGACGGGTGCGCCTCGTCGAGCAGGACCGAGGCAGCCTCTCGACCGGAGGCCACGGTGTCCTCGACCCGCGAGGCCAGCCCGGTGGTGGGCAGGTCACGAGCGTGCATGGAGCGGGTCCAGCCCGAACGCCGGTCCTCGCCGATGAAGGAGTCCTTGCGCCAGCCGATCCAGGCGATCCGGGTGTGCCCCTTGTCGAGCAGGTGGTCGGTGGCCAGCTCGGCACCGGCGGCGCCGTCGACGTCGACCCAGGCATGCGTCGCCTCCGGGTTGTCCCACGGCCGGCCGAAGGCGACGAACGGCGCTCGGCGTGACGTCAGCCAGGCGGCCTGTGGGTTGCCGAGGTAGGTGTCGGTGACGATGAACGCGTCGACCGCGGTCGACCGGAGGAGGGCGTCGTACGCCGCCACCGGGTCGTCGGTCGTCCCGGCGAACAGCAGGATGTGGTACCCGCTGTCCCCCGCCGTCTCGACGAGGGTGTGGACGAACCGGTCCATCGCGGCGTTCGCGGTGCCCTCCTGGGCCGGGTTGAACTTCAGCCCGATCAGGTGTGAGGCGCGGGTGCGGAGGTTCCGAGCGGCGCGGTTCGGGGAGTATCCGAGCTCCGCGATCGCGTCCTGCACCCGGGCGAGGGTGTCGGGCCGCAGCAGCTCGGGGTTGTTGACGGCGTTCGAGACGGTCTGGCGCGACACACCCGCCCGCTCGGCCACGTCGGCGAGGGTCGGCGGGGTCAGCGACAGTCGCCCGGACCACGCCATGGACTCCCCCCTCACCGCATCGCTTGATCGATCCAAGGGATCGAGGATACCGTCCGCGGCCACTGCCTACTCGCGCTTCACCCGCAGCTTCACCCGCAGGGGTACGGCGTCGACGGACCGGTGCCGGTCGTCCCCGTTCCACCGTCGTCTGGCGCGTCGGCCTCCCCTGTCGGCGAGCCCACCTAACGTTCGGGACATGTCGAAGAGCGCCAGACCGTCCTACCAGTGCTCCGAGTGCGGGTGGACCTCCGCGAAGTGGGTCGGCCGGTGCGGCGAGTGCCAGGCCTGGGGCTCGGTCGCCGAGGCCCTGACGGTCCGCACCGCTCCACGCCTGGTGCGCACCGAGGCCGGCCCGGTGTCGAGCGCGGCCGTGCCGATCGCGCAGGTGTCGGTGGAGTCGTCGGCCTTCCGCAGCAGCGGCGTACCCGAGCTCGACCGGGTGCTCGGAGGCGGTCTGGTCCCCGGCGCGGCCATCCTGCTCGCGGGCGAGCCCGGTGTCGGGAAGAGCACGTTGCTGCTCGAGGTCGCCGCCCAGACGTCGCGCTACCAGCGCCGCACGCTCTACGTGACCGGGGAGGAGTCCGCGTCCCAGGTGCGACTGCGGGCCGACCGCACCGGTGGTGTCCACAACGAGCTCTACCTCGCCGCTGAGACCGACCTCGGCGCGATCCTCACCCACGTCGAGCAGGTGCGCCCCGAGGTGCTCGTGGTCGACTCGATCCAGACCATCGGCGCTCCGAACGCCGACGGCGTGCCCGGCGGCGTCACCCAGGTCAAGGAGGTCGCAGCCGCGCTGATCCGGGTGGCCAAGACCCGCGACATCACCACGATCATCGTCGGTCACGTCACCAAGGACGGCTCGATCGCCGGGCCGCGCGTCCTCGAGCACGTCGTGGACGTCGTGCTGCACTTCGAGGGCGACCGGAACTCCCGGTTCCGCATGGTCCGGGCCATGAAGAACCGCTTCGGCCCGGTGGACGAGGTCGGCTGCTTCGACCTCGGTTCCGACGGCATCACCGCCGTCACCGACCCCACCGGTCTCTTCGTGGAGAACCACCTGGCACGGGTGCCCGGCACCTGCGTGGCGGTCGCCATGGAGGGACGCCGGCCGATGTTGGCCGAGGTCCAGGCGCTGGTCACACCGAGCGCGCTCGAGCGACCACGACGTACGACGTCGGGACTCGAGTCGGCGCGGGTCGCGATGATCCTGGCGGTCCTGCAGCAACACTGCCGCATCCAGCTGGCGAGCAAGGACGTGTTCGCCTCGACCGTCGGCGGGGCCCGGCTGGCCGAGCCCGCCAGCGACCTGGCCGTCGCGATCGCGCTCGCCTCGTCCGCCTCCGGGGCTGCGCCGCCCCAAGGGGTCGTGGCGCTCGGGGAGATCAGCCTCGCCGGTGAGATCCGCAAGGTCCGCGACCTCCCTCAGCGTCTGGCCGAGGCGGCCAGGCTCGGCTTCCGGGTCGCGGTCGCGCCGGTCGGAGACCGCAGCGGGCAACCTCAGCGGCGCACGGTCGACGGGATGACCGTGCTCGAGGTCGCCGACATCCGAGGCGGACTCATCGCCCTGGGCCTGACCGGCTCCCCGCGGCCGACGGCTCCCGACACCGACTGAGGCGGTTGCGCTGCCCGCGCCTCCCCAGAGATCCTGCCTTCATGCCTGACACGGCAAGAGGCGAGCCGCTGGTCCACCCGATCGACCACGGTCGTGCGGTTCCGATCGGGGACCACGGCTTCCTCAGCGACGGCGAGGTGTCGGCGCTGCTGGCGCCCGACGGTTCCGTGACCTGGATGTGCGTGCCGAGATTCGACTCACCCAGCGTGTTCGGGTCGATCCTGGGAGCTCGGGCCGGGTCCTTCCGGATCGCGCCCCTCGACGTCAACGTGCCGGCGAGCCGCCGCTACCTGCCCGGCACCATGATCCTGGAGACCAGCTGGGGCACCCAGACCGGCTGGATCATCATCCGCGACGTGCTGCTGGTCGGGCCGTGGCACCACACCTCCGACCGCTCGCTGACCTACCAGCGGACGCCGAACGACTACGAGGCCGAGCACATCCTGCTCCGCACGATCCGCTGCGTCTCCGGTGAGGTGCAGACGGTGATGGACTGCGAGCCGGTCTTCGACTACGGCAGAGCCCTGGCGAGCTGGGAGTACACCGGAGGGAGCTACCACCAGGGCGTGGCCACCGCCGACTCGACGACACTCGGCGGCGACGTACAGCTGACGCTGACCACGGACATGCTGCTCGGCTTCGAGGGTGGGCACGCCGGCTCGCGCACGCTGCTCAAGGAGGGCGACGCCCGTTTCGTGGCGCTCTCGTGGGGTGGCGCCGAGCCGCCGACGACGTACGACGACGCCTACCAGAAGCTGGTGTGGACCGCCCACCACTGGCAGCACTGGCTGGCTCGCGGTCGTTTCCCGGACCACCCGTGGCGCAGCTACCTCCAGCGCAGTGCGCTGACCCTCAAGGGACTCACGTACTCCCCGACCGGCGCCGTCACCGCCGCCGGGAGCACCTCGCTGCCCGAGACGCCGGGCGGGAACCGCAACTACGACTACCGCTTCGCGTGGATCCGCGACGCGACGTTCGCGCTGTGGGCGATGTACTCCCTCGGCCTCGACTGGGAGGCCGTCGACTTCTTCGAGTTCATCGCGGACATGGCGACCGGTGACCAGGACCTGCAGATCATGTACGGCATCGGCGGCGAGCGGGAGCTGGAGGAGTTCGAGCTCGACCACCTGCCCGGCTACGCCAACAGCCGGCCGGTCCGGATCGGCAACGCGGCGTACTCCCAGCGCCAGCACGACGTCTGGGGCGCGCTGCTGGACTCGGTCTACCTGCACTCGAAGGCCGCCGACCACCTCGACAACCGCATCTGGCCGATCCTCGACAAGCAGGTCACCGAGGCGCTCAAGCACTGGACCGAACCGGACGCAGGCATCTGGGAGGTGCGCGGCGAGCCGAAGCACTTCACGTCGTCCAAGATCATGTGCTGGGTCGCCGTCGACCGCGGCGCCAAGCTCGCCCGTATGAACGGCGACGACAGCAAGGCCGCCGAGTGGGAGCTCGCCGCCGGCGAGATCAAGCAGGACATCCTCGACAACGGCGTGGACCATCGCGGTGTCCTCACCCAGTACTACGGCGGTACGGCGCTCGACGCGTCCCTGCTGCTCGCCCCGTTGCTGCGGTTCCTGCCGGCCGACGACCCACGCATCCGGGCCACGGTGATGGCGATCCGCGACGAGCTCACCGTCGACGGGCTCGTGCTGCGGTACAAGGTCGAGGAGACCGACGACGGGTTCAGCGGCGAGGAGGGCACGTTCACGATCTGCTCGTTCTGGATGGTCTCGGCGCTGTGCGAGATCGGCGAGCACGATCTCGCCCGGCAGCTGTGCGCCAAGCTGCTGTCCTTCGCCGGACCGTTGGAGCTCTACGGGGAGGAGATCGACCCACACAGCGGGCACCACCTGGGGAACTTCCCCCAGGCCTTCACCCACCTGGCGCTGATCAACGCGGTCCTCCACGTGATCGCGGAGGAGACCGAGAGCGGTGCCGACCAGCCTGCGACGTACTGACGAGTGACCCGACACCCCTACACTGACGCCGCACACCGACGACGGGAGGCCAGGTGGCTGGCGCCGCGCACGATGACACCATCCGGATGCGGGCGACCCTGTCGGCGATCGCGCCCGGTACCGCGCTGCGCGACGGGCTCGAGCGGATCCTGCGTGGTCGCACCGGCGCGCTGATCGTGCTCGGCCACGACCGCACCGTCGAGTCGATCTGCACGGGTGGGTTCACCCTCGACGTGCCGTTCACCGCCACCGGGCTCCGCGAGCTGGCGAAGATGGACGGCGCCATCATCGTCGACCGCGACCTGACCCGGATCACCCGGGCCGCGGTCCACCTGATGCCGGACCCGTCGATCCCGTCGGACGAGACGGGCACCCGGCACCGCACCGCGGACCGGGTCGCCCGTCAGACCGGGTTCCCCGTGATCTCGGTGTCGCAGTCGATGCAGATCATCGCGGCGTACGTCGGGGAGACGCGCCACGTGATCGAGGGCTCCGCGGCGATCCTGTCGCGTGCGAACCAGGCGCTGGCCACGCTGGAGCGCTACAAGCTCCGGCTCGACGAGGTCTCCGCCACCCTGTCGGCCTTGGAGATCGAGGACCTGGTCACGGTCCGCGACGTCGCGGTCGTCGCCCAGAGACTGGAGATGGTGACCCGGATCGCCCGCGAGATCGAGGACTACGTGCTCGAGCTCGGCACGGACGGCCGGCTGCTGTCGCTGCAGCTGGAGGAGCTGGTGACCGGCGTCGACCAGGAGCGGGAGCTCGTGGTCCGCGACTACCTGCCGTCCGGTCGGCGGGCCAAGG
>JAICSC010000350.1 GCA_025937085.1 Nocardioides sp. | reverse complement strand
GGCCGACGACCTTCTCGATCTCATCGGAGACACCGAGCCGGTAGGCCTCCTGACGGTCGGGGTCGATCGAGTCGACGACGTGCAGCACGGCCAGGTCGGTGCCTCGGTATCTCGCCTCCTGGACGGCCTGGACGAGAGCCCTGCGGCTTGTCGGGGACACCTGATGGGCCACGGCGACGGTCATCGGGGAAGCCCCTTTCTCGTGGTCGGCACTGTCGTGGCCACTGCTAGGAGCGCTTGAGCTCGTGGGACAGCTCGGTGAGCTCGTCGCCGCCGGCCATCTGGCGGGTCAGCTCGTCCAGGGACACCTCGTCGCGTCGCTTGTCGAGGACCGCCTGGCCCAGCTTCAAGATCACGAAGTGGTCCGCGACCAGGTGCGCGTGGTGCGGGTTGTGGGTGATGAACACCACCCCGAGACCCGCGTCGCGGGCCGCCGCGGTGTACTTCAGCACCACCCCGGACTGCTTGACGCCCAGAGCGGCCGTGGGCTCGTCCAGGATCAGCACCCGGGCACCGAAGTACACTGCCCGGGCGATCGCGACGCACTGACGCTGCCCGCCCGACAGCTCACCGATGGGCTGGTCGATGTCCTTGACCACGATGCCCATCTTGCGGAGCTCCTCGTCCGCGATCCGCTTCATGTCCTTGATCTTCAGGCTGGCCAACGGCAGCTTGCCGGAGACCATCTCGGAGCCCAGGAAGAAGTTCCGCCAGACCTCCATCAGGCTGACCACCGCAAGGTCCTGGTAGACCGTCGCGATGCCGTGGTCGAGAGCCTCGCGGGGGGAGGAGAAGTGCACCTCCTTGCCGTCGACCTTGAGACTGCCCTCGTTGTGCGGGTGCAGGCCGGAGATGATCTTGATCAGCGTCGACTTGCCGGCGCCGTTGTCCCCCAGCACCCCGGTCACCTCACCCGCCCGAACCGTCAGGTTGATCCCCTTGAGCGCCCGGATCGCGCCGTAGCTCTTCCCGACGTCGGTCATCTCGACCAGGGTCTGGCCCTTGCTCAGCTCCTGATCCGCGTGCTCGGCGATGGTGTCGGTCATGGCTAGCCCACCTTCCTTGAGGTCGAGAGCTTCTTGACGTAGAGGTTCACCAAGACCGCGAGCAGGAGCATCACGCCGAGGAAGGCACGGAACCAGTTCGGGTCCCAACCCGCGTAGACGATGCACAGGTTCGTCATCCCGAAGATGAACGAGCCGATCGCGACCCCGATGGCGTTGCCGTAGCCACCGGTGAGCATCGTGCCACCCACCACCGCGGCGATGATGTAGAGGAACTCGTTGCCGACCCCGTTGCCGGCCTGCAGCGTGTTGAAGTTGTACAAGGTGTGCATGCCCATGAACCAGCCGAGGAACGACACCGTCATGAACAGGCCGACCTTGACCTTCAGCACCGGCACACCGACCGCCCGCGCGCTCGCCGCGTTGCCGCCCACGGCGAAGATCCAGTTGCCGATCCTCGTCCGGGTCAGCACCCAGGTGGAGATCGCCACGAACAGCAGCCACCACAGCACCGTGATCTGTACCGAGACCGAACCCAGGTCGAAGTTCGAGGCGAAGATCGCGTGCAGCGCCCCATAGCCGTCCATCTGGTTGATGTTGGGCGTGGACACCGACCCGGTGACCAGCTTGGTGACCCCGAGGTTGACGCCCTGCAGCACGAAGAACGTGCCCAGCGTGATCAGGAAGGACGCGATCCCGGTCTTCATCACCAGGTACCCGTTCAGGAAGCCGATGAACAACGCGAACAGCAGGGACGTGACTGCGCCGACCCAGAGGTTCAGGCCCAGCTGGTATGACAGCATCGCGTTGAACAGCCCGGCCGAGGTGACGATCACGCCGGCGGACAGGTCGAACTCACCGCCGATCATCAACATCCCGACGCCCACAGCCACGATCCCGATCGTCGAGCTCTGGTAGAGAACCGTGAAAAGCGAATCGCCGGAGCGGAACGCCGGTGCCACGATCAGGAAGAAGATGCCGATCACGATCGCGGCGACCAGAGCACCGATCTCAGGTCGGGCCAGCATCCGGTTGAGCACGGGTTGCTGCACACGGTTCGACGACTCGGCATGCGCTCCGAGCGTCGGTTTGTCAGTCGTCTGACTCATGGGTCTGTCTCTCCGGTGTGGGGTTGGACGGGGACGCCGCCGGGACGGGTGGGACCCGACGACGCCTCCGGAGCTGACTAGCGGGTGTTGTTCTTGGCGAACGGGAGGATGGTCGCGATGTTGGAGGCGTCGACGAACGACGGGCCGGTCAGGACCGGGCCCCCACCACCGATGTCGTTGCCGTTCTTGATGTTGAGGTACAGGGAGGTGATCGCGAGGAACCCTTGGACGTAGGGCTGCTGGTCGATGGAGAACTCGATCTTGCCGTCCTTGATGGCCTGGGCCGCGTCGATGTTGAGGTCGAACGTGATCAGCCTGGCCTTGCTGTTGGCCGCGTCCTTCGCCTTCATCGCGTCCAGAGCGATCGGGGCACCGAGTGTCACGACCGAGTCGATGGTCTTGTCCTCGGACAGCTTGGCCTGCAGCGACGACACGACGGAGGAGTCGTCCGCGCCGTTGACCTGGATGTTCTCCGTGCCGGGCACCTTGCTCTTGACGCCGGCGCAGCGCGCCTCCAGCGCCACGGAGCCGGCTGCCTGGATCACGCAGAGCGGGTGCTTGCTGCCGTCCTTGGCGAGCCGGGCGCCCGCGGTCGCCCCCGCGAGGTTCTCGTCGGAGCCGAAGTACATCTCGGCACCCACCTTCTTGTACTGGTCGATCCCGGAGTTGAACGCGACAACCGGGATACCGGCGGCCCGAGCCTGCTTGACCGAGGCCGCCAGGGCATCCGGCGTCGCCAGCGTCGTGGCAATACCGTCGACCTTCGAGTCGACCGCGTTCTTGATCAGGGTCGCCTGCTTGCTCGGGTCGGGGTCGTTGGAGTACTTGAGCTTGACGCCCTCGTTCTTCGCGGCCTGCTGGGCGCCGGCCTTGATCTTGTCCCAGAAGGTGTCGCCGGGGGTCTCGTGGGTCACCATCGCGATCGTGTAGCCGGAGTTGTCGCCAGCGCCGCTGCCACCACCGCTCCCGCTCGAGCTATGCTGCGCGCCGCCTCCGCTACAGGACGAGGTGAGGACTGCGAGCGTCGCGACGACCGCGAGAGCGGCGCCCTTGCGGGTCCAGGACAGTTTCAACGTGGTTCCTTTCGTTCGAGGGGAGTCGGCTCCGACATGGTCGGAGACACTCGTCGAGATGAGGCCAAGCCTCTCTATCCGCACTATCTCCTGTCAAGAGTTTGTCCTAACATATTGAAGACTTCATGGAACCGGCTTCCCTGCCGGGTCTGAGCTCGGGCTCGCCGGGGCGAGGAAGTGCCGCTGACCGGACAAGTGCTCCTGGTAGCGGCCGTAGGCGTCGCGGGTGGACGGGAGGTCGGCGACCTGGCTGACCGGGACGTCCCACCAGGCCAAGCTGTCGGGGGCGTAGATCATCGGGTCGGTGGTGACCTGGATGACGATGGGCCCGGCGTC
>JAICSC010000289.1 GCA_025937085.1 Nocardioides sp. | reverse complement strand
GCGACGTACCTGGCGTTCTTCGTGGCCGGACGCTTCGAGATCCGCCAGGGCCGGTCCCACCACCTGCCCTACTACCTCGCCGTCTCGCGGGGTCTCGACCGCAGCTCGCGCCGCAGTGCGATGCGCGGGCTCCGGGAGACGCCCGGGATCGTGGCGTGGCTGGAGAGGCAGGTGGGTCGCTACCCGTTCGCCCGCACCGGCGGCGTGGTGACCGCGCTCAACCCCGGCTTCTCGCTGGAGAACCAGACGCGGCCGGTCTACCCCGTCGAGGTGTTCCGGCTGCTCATGGTGCACGAGCTGGCGCACCAGTGGTTCGGTGACTCGGTCTCGGTCCACCGCTGGGCCGACGTGTGGCTGAACGAGGGCTTCGCGACGTACATGGAGCACCGCTGGACCGAGACCCACGGTGGCGTCACGACGTCACGCTGGCTGCACGACACCTACGCACAGGCCGCCCCGGAGGACTGGGACCTGGTCGTCGCCGACCCCGGGCCCGCCGACCTCTTCGACTGGCCGGTCTACCAGCGCGGAGCGATGACGCTGGCCGCGCTCCGCAACCGGATCGGGAGCGACACCTTCGCCCGCCTGCTGCGTCGCTGGGCCGCCCTACACCGGCACGGGCACGGCAGCACCACCTCCTTCGAGGCCTTGGCACAGAAGGTCAGCGGCCAGGACCTGGCCTCGTTCTTCGACGCCTGGCTCCACCGGCCCGGCAGGCCCGCCGACACCGCCGCCAACGGCCTGTGACCCGAGGATTTGCCGCGTCGGCTCAGTGGATGAACGGGGAGACGAGCCTCGCGATGCGGCTCTCCCGGCCGGTGCGCGCCTCCTCGCGGTCGGCCCAGGTCATCGCGTGCAGCCCGGCGTTGATGCCCAGCCACCTCAGCGGCTCGGGCTCCCAGGGCCGCGAGCGGTGGCCGACCCAGGGGAGCCGGGTCAGCTCGGTGTCGCGGCCCAGCACGAGATCGGCGAGGGTCCGGCCGGCCAGGTTGGCAGTGCCGACCCCGTCCCCGACGTAGCCACCGCCCCAGCCGAGCCCGGTCGCCGGGTCGACCCCGACGGACGCCGTCCAGTCCCGCGCGATCCCGAGGGCGCCACCCCAGCGGTGGGTGATCGCGGCGTCCTTCACCACCGGGAACAGGTCGACGAGGGTCTCGTGGAGCCCGTCGAAGACCCGCGGCACCCGGTCGTACGACGCGCGGATCCGCGAGCCGAAGTGGTACGGCGCGCCCCGGCCGCCGAAGACCAGCCGCCCGTCGGCGGTCCGTTGCCCGTAGATGATCAGGTGCCGGTGGTCGGTGAACGTCTCGCGCCGGCGGAGCCCGATCTGCTCCCACGCGTCGTCGGGGAGCGGTTCGGTGGCGATGATCAGCGAGTAGACCGGCACGATCCGCCGTCGCTGGCCGTCGAGGGTGCGGGTGTAGCCCTCGGTCGCACGGATCACGTGCTCGGCCCGCACGGTTCCGTGGCCGGTGACCACGCATCCCGTCGTGATCGCGGTCGCGGGGGTCTGCTCGTACAACGCCACCCCAAGCCGTACGACGGCGTCGGCAAGGCCGCGGACCAGTCGCGCCGGGTGGATGGCTGCGCAGTCGGGGGTGTACGTCGCGCCGAGCACCCGGGTGGCGGCCAGCGCCCCGGTCGCCTCCGCGGCGTCGAGGAGCCGGACGTCGTCCTCCCCGAGCCCCCACGCGCGAGCGTCGTCGACGTCCGCGCGGGCTCTCGCCCACTGCGGCTCCGAGCGGGCCAGACCGATCGTGCCGCCCTTCGCGGCCCGGGCGTCGATGCCCTCCTCGTCCGCCGCGCGGAGCACCTCGTCGACAGCGCCACGCATCGCGGCATGCAGCGCCAGCGCGCCGTCCCGGCTCGACCGCTTGGCGACGGAGTCCAGCGACGACGGGAACAGCGCAGAGCACCAGCCGCCGTTGCGACCGCTGGCCCCGAACCCCGCGGTCTCGGCCTCCAGGACGGCGATCCGGAGGGTGGGGTCGGCACGCGCCAGGTAGAGGGCGGTCCACAGCCCGGTGAAGCCGGCGCCGACGATCGCCACGTCCGCGTCGCGGTCACCGGGCAGGCAGGGGCGCGGTGTCCAGTCGTCGTCCGCGGTCTCGTGCCAGAGCGACAGCGAGCGGTAGTCGGGCCTGCGGCTCAGCGCACACCCCACGAGTAGGTCTGCTTGCGCAGCTTGAGGTACATGAACGTCTCGGTGCCGACGACCCCGGAGATCCGGCGGATCTTGCCGGAGATCACCTCGAGCAGGTGCTCGTCGCTCTCGCAGACGACCTCGACGAGGAGGTCGTAGACACCGGCCGTGATCACGACGTAGTCGACCTCGTCCAGGTCGGCCAGCGCGTCGGCCACCGGCTCCATCGGCCCGTTCACCCGCACCCCGACCATGGCCTGACGGGCGAAGCCCAGCTCGAGCGGGTCCGTGACCGCGACGACCTGCATGATGCCGGCGTCGATCAGCCGCTGCACCCGTTGCCGGACGGCCGCCTCGGACAGGCCCACGACCTTCCCGATGGCGGCGTACGAACGTCGCCCGTCGGCCTGGAGCTCTTCGATGATGGCTTTCGACACGTCGTCCAGCGTCGCCCGAGGCTGCTTCTTCGTCACGGGGCCTATGCTGACAGGCGCATCACCACCGGTCCAGCACCCGATGACTGCAGGATTTCGTCGTAGGACGCTAATTGATACACGGAATCCCTTGTCGCGGCCCGGTCGTCATGACACGATCCGAACCGATTCGGCAACAACTCACTGTTCGCACCAGCCCCGTAGGAGTGGATAGATGGCGTCTCTGCCTCCGTCCGGTCAGGGGACCCGCCGGCTGCTGGCCGAGGTCGGGTCCCGAGGTTTCTCTCGACGGAGCCTGCTTCGTGGCGCCGGGATCGGGGCGCTCGCGCTGTCCTCGCCGGCCCTGCTGGACGCCTGCGGCACCAAGGGAGCCAAGGTGTCGGCGGGCTCGTGCGTGAGCAAGGACCTGAGCAGCACCCAGAAGACGATCGTGTTCTCGAACTGGATCGGGTACATCGACCCGGCCAAGGCCAAGGACACCTCGACCCTGGAGAAGTTCCAGCAGCAGACCGGGATCAAGGTCGACTACCGCAACGGCGACGTCAACGACAACGAGCAGTTCTTCGCCAAGGTCTCGCCCCAGCTGCAGGACTGCAAGTCCACCGGTCGCGACGTCTTCGTGCTGACCGACTGGATGGCCGCCCGGATGGTCGAACTCGGCTGGCTCCAGAAGCTGGACCACTCCAAGATGCCCAACGTCGACGCCAACCTGATCGACTCGCTGAAGTCACCGGACTGGGATCCCCACCGCGACTACAGCGTCCCGTGGCAGAGCGGCATGACCGGCATCTGCTACAACTCCGACCTCACCGACCCGGTCACCTCGTTCAAGGACCTGCTCACCCGGCCCGACCTCAAGGGCAAGATCGAGCTCCTGACCGAGATGCGCGACACCATGCTCTTCATGCTCCTGCTCCAGGGGAGTGACCCCGGCGACTTCAAACCAGCCGACTTCTCCGCCGCGATCAAGTCGTTGCAGACGTACGTCAACAACGGGCAGATCCGCCGCTTCACGGGCAACGACTACGTCGACGACATGAAGTCTGGCGACATCGTGGCCTGCGAGGCCTGGAGTGGCGACGTCATCAACCTGCTCGGCGGCGGGAAGTACAAGTGGGTGCCGCCGGACGAGGGGTTCGCCATCTGGACCGACAACATGCTCGTGCCGAACATGGCCGAGCACAAGACGAACGTCGAGACGATGATGAACTTCTACTACGACCCGGTGAACGCCGCGAAGCTCGCCGCCTGGAACTACTACTTCTGTCCGGTCAAGGGTGCTCAGCAGCAGATCGGCCAGTTCGACAAGTCGGCCGTGCACAGTGAGTTCATCTTCCCGAGCCAGAAGGTCCTCGCCAACGGCCACGCGTTCATGAGCCTGGACCAGAAGACCGAGCAGAGCTACCAGACCCAGTTCAACGGGGTGATGGGTGGCTGAGACGAACCAGGATCTGAGCCTGGAGTCACTGACGAAGCGCTTCGGTGACTTCACGGCGGTCCGCGACCTCACCCTGACCGTTCCCAACGGCTCGTTCTTCGCGCTGCTCGGACCGTCCGGATGCGGCAAGACGACCACGCTCCGCATGGTCGCGGGACTCGAGGACCCCACCCAGGGGCGGATCCTGATCGGCGAGCAGGACATCACCCAGCTGCGGCCCTACAAGCGTCCGGTCAACACGGTCTTCCAGTCGTACGCCCTCTTCCCGCACCTCACGATCTTCGAGAACGTCGCGTTCGGGCTCCGGCGCCGAGGCGTCAAGGACTACAAGCAGAAGACGCTCGACATGATCGACCTGGTCCAGCTCGGGCCGTACGCCGGCCGCAAGCCGGCCCAGCTGTCGGGTGGGCAGCAGCAGCGAGTGGCCCTCGGACGCGCGCTCATCAACGAGCCGGGCGTGCTCCTGCTCGACGAGCCCCTGGGAGCTCTCGACCTGAAGCTGCGTCGCCAGATGCAGATCGAGCTCAAGCGCATCCAGACCGAGATCGAGGTCACCTTCGTGCACGTGACGCACGACCAGGAGGAGGCCATGACCATGGCCGACACCATCGCGGTCATGAACCAGGGCGTGATCGAGCAGATGGGTGCCCCGGACGATCTATACGAGAACCCGGTCACG
>JAICSC010000056.1 GCA_025937085.1 Nocardioides sp. | reverse complement strand
TGCCGGCAGCCATCGCCTGGCTCCGGGTTGCCGGGCGTACGCGCTCGCCGGTGGTTGAGGAGGTCGCCCAGCGACCGTCACGAAACCGCCGGTGACCGGAACGGTGGGTTCGAGACAGGCGCCAGGAGGCGCCTTCCTCAACCACCGGGAGGCCCTGCCCAACGGGAACCCTGACCTGCCGGACGCACCGCCGGACCGCGACTTCCGGGACCGACTCCCACAATGTGGGTTCGTTTGGGAGGATGCGGACATGACCGCCATGCCGGACGGTCCGCACGGTCCGCCCCCCGAGGCCGCAGGCAGCGATCGAGCTGCGGCGTTGCTGCGCCACGCCCAGCGCGTGGCCGAGGAGCTCCAGTCCCGGGCCGAGGAAGAGGCGCAAGCACACACCGCGAAGGCGCACAGCCTGCGCGAAGAAGCTGAGCGACTCCACGGCGAGGCGACGCGGGCACGTGACCAGGCCCAGAGGGTCCTCGACGACGCATCCGCGGACGCCCATCACGTCGTCAGCGACGCCGGCGAGCAGGCACAGGTGCTGATGCGTGCGGCGCAGACCCATCACGACCAGATCGTGGCCGAGGCCGAGCGGGCCGCGGCCGAGCGCATCGACGAGGGGCGGCGCGCGCACGAAAGCGCGGCACAGGAGGCGGTGGCCCTCCGAGACCGGGCCCAGCAGGAGGCCGACGCGCTGCTGGCGAGCGCTCGGGCTCGCGCCGACCAGCAGGACTCCGAGACACGCGACCTGGTGGAGTCCAGAACGGCCGACGCGAAGGCCGCGGCCGAGCAGGTCATGGCGGAGACCCGCGACGAGGTCGCCGACCTGCGCGAGCAGGCTGAAGGAGATGCGCAGGCCACCCGCGAGGCCGCCGCCGCCGAGGCCCGGACGATGCGTAGCGAGGCGGAACGGGTGCTGGCGGATGCCCGCGCGCGTGCTGAAGATCTCGTCGCCAGCACCGAGGCGGAGGCACAGCGCCAGCTCGCAGCCGCCGCGGAGCAGACGGCCTGGACCCAGCAGACTGTGCAGTCCCTGCTCGCCACCGCCGATCTGGAGGCCGACCGGATCCGACAGGTGGGACACCGCGACGCAGCGGACGTCGTACGACGTGCCCGCCAGGCTCTCACGAGCGTCACCGGCCGGCTTCGGCACCGGCTGGGCGCCGAGACCGACGCGTCCCGGCAGGAGGCCGCTCAGCGGCGTCGTTCGGCGGAGGACGCTCTCGCCAGTGCTGCCCGAGAGGCCCAGCAGACCCGCGCCGAGGGCCGGCAGGAGGCTGACCGGGTCCGTGAAGAGGCCGAGGCGGCGTCAGCGCAGGCCGACGAGCGCGCGCGCCATCGGATGGCCGAGGCCGAGCAGGGCGCGCGGGCGCTGCGCGAGCAGGTCGCCGAGCACGTCCTCCACCAGCAGCGCACCGCCGACGAGGAGCTTCGCCGCGCGCGAACCGAAGGCGCGGCGCTGGTCGCCGCGGCCCGCAAGGAGGCGGACGAGCTACGCCTCCAGGCGCGGCGTATCGTCGAGGAGGCTCGTGCCGAGGTGGCTCTGCTCGCCCGTCAACGTGACGGCATCACCCAGGAGCTCGGCCAGCTCTCCGGAGTCATCCAGGCTCTCGCCGTACCGACCCCGACCCATCCCCCCACACCACAGGAACCCGAGCCGTGACCGATCAGAACCCCACCTTCAAGACCGTGATGCGGGGCTACGACCCTGCCGAGGTCGACCACCACATCCAGGCGCTGTCCGCGTCCCTCACCGAACTGACCCAGCAGCGCGACGGCCTCGCCTCGCGGGTGCAGGAGCTGCACGACGCCGCCTCGACGCCGGCCGACCCACCGAGCTACGAGCATCTCGGTGAGCGAGTCGGCCAGATCCTGGCGCTGGCCGATGCCGAGGCCACCGAGCTGCGCGACCGCGCCCGCGCCGAGGCGGAGACCCACACCGCGGCCGTCCACCAGAGTGCGGGGCAGGTGCGCGACGATGCCGACCAGTACGCCGCGCGGATCCGGAGCGAGGCCGAGGCGAAGGCCGCGCGCATCGAGGAGGAGGCCCGCAAGGCCGCCGACGACCACCGCGACGGCGCCGAGCGCGACGCGTCGGTGCGACTCCAGGAGGCCGAGGCCGTCTACGAGGAGCAGCGCGCCCGCGCCGCCAAGGCGGCAGCCGACTTCGAGACCACCCTCGCAGGACGACGCAAGGCCGCCGAGGACGAGTTCACCCAGAAGATGGCCGAGTCCCAGGCCCGCCTCGACGAGGCCGGCGAGCTGGCCGAGCGCACCCGGACCGATGCCGAGCACTCGCGAGCGGAGGCCGGCCGTGAGGCCACCCGGTTGCTCGAGGAGGCACGTCAGGAGGCGGCGCGCATCGTCAGCGACGCGAAGGCGACCGCCGAGCGGGTCCGTGCCGACTCGGACCGAGAGCTCACCGCAGCCAGCCAGCGACGCGACAGCATCAACGCCCAGCTGGCCAACGTGCGACAGATGCTCGCGACCCTGACCGGCACCGCGGCGATGCCGCTGACGGCGTTCGGTGCCGACGAGGAGGACGCCGAGCACACCGAGGCGGCCGACGATGACCAGGTGGACGAGAGCCAGGCAGACGAGCAGCCCGACGCATCAGCCGACGAGGCGGCTGAGGAGGGGCTCGCGCAGAGCGCCGAGGAGTCGCTGGCCGAGAGCAGGGGCTGACGCCGCATTGCCCGGCAGCGCCGGGCAATGCGGCAGGCCGGGCGCAAGGGCTGAGGCAGGGCTGAGGCAGGGCTGAGGTCCTGGTCGGGAGCGCCTACGACATCTGAGTTCCGATCTACGGAGGATGACCGATCCGCCGGGGGCGTCTTAGGGCGAACGTGGAGGAGGCAAGCAGGACCACCACAGCCCGAGGAGCCTCCGATGAACAGCATCACCAGCAACCCGAGCGCCGCGATGATGATGGCGCACCAGATGATCGACGAGCGCGTGCGGTCTGCCCGGGAGCGCGCGCAGGGTGACGCCGTCCGTGCGCAGAGGCGCGCAGCCCGGCGCTCCCGCCGGCTGACCGCCGCACCTCCGAAGTACCAGTCCCACCTGCCCTGGTGGGTGTTCCGTTTCGTCCACCCCGTGTCGTGACCTGGCTCCCTCGGGTCTGAGCTGAGCCACACCACCCCACGCCCGCGTGGGCACCCTCCCGGAGTCGGGTGCCCCGCGGGCGTGTCGTTGTCGGATCCATCGGGCGCTTCTCATCCGGCCGCGCGGGGGTGCAGGCTGGGCCCATGCCGACGAAGCCCACCACCGTCGTCCTGTTCGGCGCGACCGGCGACCTCAGCCGCCGCAAGCTCCTCCCCGGCCTGCTCCACCTGTTCCAGACGGGCCTGATGCGCGACATCGTCGTGGTCGGCACGTCGCTGGACGAGCACGACCGTGCGTCGTTCACCGACTTCGCCCATCAGGCCGTCGAGGAGTTCGGTGGCGACGACCACGACACCGACGGCTGGCCGGAGTTCTCCAAGCTCCTGTACTGGGCACCCGGTGACGGAGGACCCGAAGGGCTCCGCCGCACGATCGAGGAGGCGGAGGGCGAGCGGGCCGGCGAGTTCGACCGGCTGCACTACCTGAGCGTGCCCCCGAAGGCGGCCCTGTCGGTCGTGCACGAGCTGGCCGAGGCCGGACTGGTCGAGAACAGCCGGATCGTCATGGAGAAGCCGTTCGGCACCGACCTCGCGAGCGCGGTGAGGCTCAACCACGAGCTCCACCAGGTCTTCCGCGAGGAGCAGATCTTCCGGATCGACCACTTCCTGGGCAAGGAGGCGGCTCAGAACATCCTCGCCTTCAGGTTCGCCAACGGTCTGTTCGAGCCGATCTGGCACCGCAACCACGTCGACCACGTGCAGATCGACGTGCCCGAGGAGCTCGGTCTCGAGCAGCGGGCCGACTTCTACGAGAGCACGGGCGCGTTCCGCGACATGGTGGTCACCCATCTGTTCCAGGTGCTCGCCTTCACCGCGATGGAGCCGCCGACCGCGCTCGAGCCGGACGCGATCGGCGAGGAGAAGAACAAGGTCTTCCGATCGATGCTGCCCATCGAGCCGAGCGACGTCGTCCGCGGTCAGTACGTCGGGTATCGCGACATCGAAGGCGTGGCCCCCGACTCGGAGACCGAGACGTTCGTCGCGCTGAAGTGCTACGTCGACAACTGGCGCTGGGCCGGCGTCCCGTTCTACCTCCGCACCGGCAAGCGGTTGGCGGAGGGCGCCCGGATCATCTCGATCGCGTTCCGCGAGCCGCCCCGGTCGATGTTCCCGGCCGGCTCGGGCGTCGGCGACCACGGTCCCGACCACCTCACCTTCGACCTCGCCGACGAGGCGAAGATGTCGCTCTCGTTCTACGGCAAGCGCCCGGGACCCGGGATGAAGCTGGACAAGCTGTCCATGCAGTTCGCGATGCAGGACACGGGCTGGGCCGGCGCCGTGCTGGAGGCCTACGAGCGCCTGATCTACGACGCGGCGCGTGGCGATCGCACCCTGTTCTCCGCCGCCAAGGGCATCGAGCGGCTGTGGGAGATCTCCACACCGCTGCTGGAGAATCCCCCGATCGTTCGGCCCTACGCTCAGGGCTCCTGGGGCCCCAACCAGATCCACCAACTGGTGGCGCCGTTCGCGTGGCGGCTGCCGTTCGAGCGGCAGTGGCGCAAGCCCAACGAGCAGGGCGCCTGAGACTGAGCCTTCAGGCTGTCAGTTCCTGGGCGAGCTTGGTCGCCGAGGCCTTGTCGTAGTTGCCGGTGATCGCGAAGTGCGACGGATGGAACGAGCTGTCGATCGCGATCGAGGTCAGCACCGTCCCGTCGTAGCTGAAGGCGAGCTGCTCGCCGGTCATCGACGGAAGCTCCGAGGAGAGCTTCTTGGCGACGTCCTGGTCGAGCGCCACCTTGACGTACCAGATGTTGTGGTGACCGACCTGCAACGGCGTCGCAGACGCCACGTCACCCTGCGCGATCGGGTTCTGCAAGAGGTAGACCGTCTTGCCCGCGTCGCACTCCATGAGCAGGTTCGAGACGATCCGCGGCTTCATCGGGCACGACTGGCTGGACATCTCGTCGACGAGGGCCTTCGGCAGCTGCGGGCCGAACGGAACGCCCGGCGCGTAGCGCGCGTAGACGGTGCGGACCTCGAACCCCTTCGACGGGCCCAGGATGGTCGAGTCGCCGCTCGAGCCGGAGTCGGAGTCGGAGCTCGAGCCGTTGCCACACGCGGCCAGCAGGCAGGCGACGATCGCCAGCGGAGCCAGAGTTCGCAGGAGACGCACGGCCACTATCTAACAGGGTGACTACAACCGAGCACCCGGCCGGGCACCTGGGCACGGAATAAGTTGCCGAATCGTGTTGTCGCCCCTCTATGACGGTTTCCACGAAGACAGTCCCGACCATCACCCTGAACGACGGCACGGAGATCCCCCAGCTCGGCTTCGGCGTGTTCCTGGTGCCGCCGGAGGAGACGCAGCGGACCGTCGAGGAGGCGCTGGCGGTGGGGTACCGCCACCTCGACACCGCCCAGATGTACGGCAACGAGGCCGAGGTGGGCGCGGCGATCCGGGCCGCCGGCATCCCGCGCGACGAGCTCTACGTGACCACCAAGCTCAACAACGGCCACCATCTGCCGGACGACGCCCGGAGGTCGTTCGCGGAGTCGCTGGAGAAGCTAGGCCTCGACCGGGTCGACCTGTTCCTCATCCACTGGCCGCTGCCGACCCGGTACGACGGTGACTTCGTCTCCACCTGGCGCACCCTGGTCGAGCTCCGGGACGGAGGCGGCACGACGTCGGTGGGAGTCTCCAACTTCGAGCCCGACCACCTGGGCCGGATCATCGACGACGTCGGCGTCGTGCCGGCGGTGAACCAGATCGAGGTGAACCCCTACTTCACCAACGAGGCCGCCCGCGCGGCCGACGCCCGGCACGGGATCGCCACCGAGGCGTGGTCGCCGATCGCGCGCGGGGCCGTGGTGGGCGACGAGACGATCGAGGCGATCGCCGACCGGGTCGGGCGTACGCCGGCCCAGGTCACCCTGCGCTGGCACCTGCAGCGCGGCGACATCGTCTTCCCCAAGTCGATGCACCGGGAGCGGATGGAGGAGAACTTCGCGCTGTTCGACTTCGAGCTGACTGACGACGACGTCGCCACGATCGCGGGGCTCGACCGGGGCGAGTCCGGTCGCACCGGCCCGAACCCGAACACCTTCGACCGGATCCCTCGCTGAGCCCACGCGGGTCGAGAGCAAGCCAGCGAGGCTAGCGGATGCGGACCCGGACCTCGTTGGAGGCGAGCTTGGAGTCGGAGTCGATGACCCGGAACCGGTTCATCCCCGACGTACCCGTCTGGATGTACGTCGAGAAGGTGCCGTTGGTGACCGTGGCGGAGATCGAGTAGAAGTCCTGCCAGGAGCCGTTGCTGAACTTCTGGACGTTCAGCACCGCTCCCTCGGCGCCCGGGTACGTGCCGGTCAGGTCGATCCGGCCCATCGCGGGGACCACCGACTGGCCCGCCTGCAGAGAGATGCGCTTCTTGGCCGACTTGATCTTCGGCGGCGGGCTCTGGTCCGAGCTCGACGAGGTGGGGTTGGAGCCGAGGGTGATCGACGGTCCGCTCGCGGGATGGGTCTTCTGCGGCTTGGGCACGACCATGGTCGCCCCGGCGTCACCACCGATCACCGCGGCATGACCGTCGCCGAGCCCGAGCATGTGGGCGCCGCCGACGACCGCGACCGCGGCGATCAGGCCCACCGCCACGGCGACCCCGATCAGGGCCAGCAGCCCGGCGATGACCGGTCGTTCCTCGTCGGACCTCACCAGCACCCACCTCCTTCGACCATCCATTCTCACGGACCGGGCAAGCAGGTCCGAATCCGGACACGTTCGCGTGCGTGGTATCCGCCTGTCATCCCACAGGATGATTCGGCGCTCCGCGGGTCATCCTTCCGGCGTAAATCACGTGTCGGTTGGTGACCGCGCCCGCCCGCCCGTCATACAACTACCTCCGCGGGGGCCCGTCCGAGAGGCCCCGTTCCAGGAGGAAACCACCCATGCAGAAGCGTTACCGTGCTGCAGCCACCGCGCTGCTGCTCACGGCCACGGCGGGGATGGCTGCGACCGGGGGGGCCGCCGAGGCTTCCGGGACGCACCACGACCGCGCCGGGGCCAAGACCCTGACGATCACCATCAAGTCCAAGGCCCACTCCCTGAAGGTGTCCGACACCACCTTCCGTCCGGGCAACACGATCTTCCGCGTGAAGAACATCGACGGCAAGGACTCCAACGGCCTCGTTCAGCTGATCCGACTCCGGAAGGGCTACACGCTGCAGGACGCGTTCACCGACGTGCCCCAGGCACTCAAGGGCATCCCTGCTGCAGTCAAGCGCGTGGACGGGAACATCATCTTCTACGGTGGAATGAACGCCAAGGGTGGCCGCAACAAGCCGGCTCAGAAGTGGGCCGTCAACGTCAACAAGCCTGGCGCCTACTACCTGGTCAACCTCGACTCAGGGAACCTGGCCCCACTCACGGTGAAGGGCACGAAGCAACACCGTGCTCTGCCGTCCCGCGACGGCTTCATCAACCCCGTGCCCAGCCACAACGCCTCCGGCAACACCTTCGAGGCGGGGAAGCACAACGCGGTGAGCGGGTGGATGAGCAGCAAGAACAAGACCGCTGAGCCGCACTTCGTCGACATCGAGCAGGTCAAGAAGGGCACCAAGAATCGCGACATCACCAAGATGTTCCAGGGCGGACCGAACGTGTTCCTCAAGCATGGTGCCGCCACGGACACCGGCGTGATCAGCCCTGGACACCGTTTCCTGTGGTCCTACGACCTGAAGCAGGGCAGGTACGGCGTGCTGTGCTTCTGGCCCAGCATCGACGACGGCATGCCGCACGCCATGATGGGCATGCACATCGTGACCCACCTGGGCTGACGGCCTCGGATCTCCCGTCCCGGCTCTCACCGAGCCCGGGGCGGGAGATCGGTCATTTCAGGGGTCGATCTCACGGGTCGACGCGCTCGTGGACGAGTCGTTTGACCTCCCGCTGCGCCAGCGCATGCTCGTCGGTGCGCTGGTCGTACCTCCAGAAGTCCTTCAGCCAGACCGCGGTGAGCGCGACGCCGGCGACGCAGGAGAGACCGCCACTGATGATCGACCCCCGGACCGTCCACCGGTCCGCCACCACACCGGCTCGTACCTGGCCGCCGAGCGGGCCGATGGAGTAGCTGAGCATCTCGATGCCGGCCAGCCGACCGCGAAGCGTGTCGGGGATCGTCTGGCTCCAGATCGTGCCTCGGAACACGGCCGAGATCATGTCGGCGGCACCGGCGAGCGCGAAGAACAGCACGGCCAACCAGACCGACGGTGACCAACCCGCCAGGGCGATGCACCCGCCGTACAGGGCCGCGGCCACGACGATCGCCCGGCCGTGGTGGTGGACCCGTCGTGTCCAGCCCGACAGAGCCGTCGCGACCAGGGCGCCGACGGTCTCGGCGGAGTACAGCAGGCCGAGCATGTGGGGTTGCCCGAAGACCTTCTCGGCCAGCGCCGGGAAGAGCACCACCGGCATGGCCAGCAGCATCGCGGCCAGGTCGACGACGTAGGTGCCGAGCAGATCGCGACGGCTCAGGGCGTAGCGCAGACCCTTGCTGATGCCGGCCAGGCTCGGCGCCTCGGTCTCGCCGACGTGCGGGTAGCGCCGCATGGCGGCATACATCATCGAGGCCACGAAGAGACCGACGATGTCCACCAGGAAGCACCACCCCGGGCCGGCCGAGGCGACGATCAGGCCGCCGATCGTCGGGCCGACCAGGACCCCCGCCTGCATCCCGAAGCTCGACAGCGCGTTGGCGGCGGTGAGCTCGTCGTGGCGCACCGTGCGCGGCAGCAGCGCCTCACGCGAGGGTCGTTGCAGGGCCGACGAGGACACCAGCAACCCGGAGACCAGGAAGATCTCCCAGAGACGCGGATGGTCGGAGAACGCGTTGATGCACAGCCACGCCGTGAACGCCGCCTGGGCGATGCCGGTCCAGATCAGCAGCAGGCGGCGGTCGACGTGGTCGGCCAGCGCCCCGCCGTACAGGCCGAAGACGATGAGCGGCCCGAGCTCCACGAGCCCGACCGCGCCGACCGCGAAGTTGGAGTGGGTGAGCTGGTAGATCTGGTACGGGATCGCGACGTAGGTCATCATCCCGCCGAGGTAGAACACGGTGCCGGCGATCAGGAGCAGGCGGAAGTCACGGTGCTCCCGGAACGGACCCAGGTCCATCCGGAGCGCGCGCAGACGCGACCCCCACCCCATGGGCACGATTGTCGCAATCCGCATCCGGCGCGAGCACCCGAATGGGCCAACCGACCAGAAGTTTCACCCGGACGGGCACCTGCTCACCCCGCCCGGTCACTCCGAACGGGTCACCCTGATCCGGGATCCGCGTCCGGGCACGCTGGTGATGTTGCGGACCTTGGGACGGTCCTTCCGCGCGGCTGTCACGTCGTACGTCGTGAGGATCTCGCGCAGCACGACCACACCCTCCATCAAGGAGAAGCCGGCCCCGATGCACCGGCGTACGCCGCCGCCGAACGGGATCCAGGTGTTGACCGGTGGGTTCTGGCCGACGAAGCGGGACGGGTCGAACCGCTCGGGTTCAGGGTGGTTGTCCGGCCGGGCGTGGGCCACCAGGATCGACGGGCCGACGGTGGCACCGGCCGGGAGGTCCCAGCCACCGATGGTGGCCGGCCGCATCAGCGTACGGACGACCATCGGGATGACCGGATGCAGCCGCATGGCCTCCTTCAACACGGCCTCGAGATGCTCGTCGTCCCCGTTGCGGGCCGCCTCACGCGCCCGGGCCAGGTGGGTCCGGTCACGTCCGAGCTCGTGGAGGACCCAGGCCAGCGCGCTCGCGGTGGTCTCGTGCCCCGCGAGCAGGAGCGTGACCAGCTGGTCGCGGAGCTCATCGTCGGTCAGCCGGTCGCCCTCGTCGCCCGCCAGGATCAGCCGCGAGAGGACGTCCGTGCGGCGCTCGAGGTCCGTGGCGGACCGGCGCTCGCGGATCTCGGCGTACATCAGCTCGTCGAGGCGGTAGGCGTTGTCGACGGTCCTCTTCCAAGGCCCGAAGCGCTGCAGGGCCGGGTATCCCCATCCGAGCAGGACGGCCGGGCTGACGTTGACGGTGCGGTTCACGCACGGTCGGAGGCGGGCCAGTCTTCGCTCGTCGGTGACGCCGAAGACCACGCGCAGGATGACCTCGAGCGTCAGTGCGTTCATCCGGTCGAGGCTGCGGAACTCCTCACCGGGCCGCCACCGCCCGACCTGCTCACGGGTGACCTCCTCGACGAGCCGCCGATAGCCCCGGAGCGCGCGGCCGTTGAACGCCGGCATCAGCAGGGTGCGAGCCCGTTTGTGCTCCTGGCCGTCCTGGAGCAGCAGCGAGTGCTCCCCCATGATCGGGCCGAGGATCGCATTCCCCTTGCCGGCATGGAACGCGTCGGGATCGCCGGCGAAGATCTCCTTGGCGTGCTCGGGGCGGGTGAAGAGCACCAGGGGGCGGCCGCCGGGGAGGATCCGGACCGTGAACACGTCGCCGTAGCGGCGCCACATGCGAGGCACGAACCGGTGGCGGAACCGCAGCAGGGCGACGGACTGGACCCAGACCGGCCAGCGCGGCCCCGGTGGCAGTCCGCGGGTGTCGAACCGGGGTGTCGGCCCGGCGCCGAACGGCCGCATCCGCTCGAACCGGCGCGCGGTCCGGTCCGCGGTGTCGGGCTGGGCCCGGGGTCGTTCGACCGTGGTCATGGGTGCCTCTCGTTCCACTCGCCATACTACGAGTACGTGAACGATCGAGGGGACGGCGAGTCACCCCGGCGTCAGCCGAGAAGGCCGTCTCGCCGCGCGATCGCCGCCGCCTCGGTGCGGCCCGAGGCGCCGAGCTTGCCGAGGATGTTGGACACGTGCACCGAGACGGTCTTCGTGCTGATGAACAGCTGCCGGCCGATCTCGCCGTTGGTGCGGCCCTGGGCGACGAGAGCCAGGATCTCGGACTCGCGGGGAGTCAGGGACGGACGGGCCCCGCTGGGCTCGCGGACGGGCGCGACCGGCGCCCGGCCCAGCCGGCGGAGCAACGGCTCCGCGCCCACCTTCTCGGCGGTCTGGAGCGCAGTCTCTGTGGCGGCGCGCGCACCGTCGGCGTCGCCGGTCGCGGCCAGCACGTCGGCCAGGCTCGCCCGGACGCTCGCCAGCTCGTACGGCGCGCCGTACGTCTCGAACCGGGACTCGGTGTCGCGCCACGCCTCCCTCAGCACCTCAGGTGACGGTGGGTCGATGTCGGCCACCCAACGCCAGCGCAGGAGCTCGGCCTCGACGCGCGCCTCCCAGGCCCGGCTCTCCGGACCCCAGGAGGTGCCGGACTTCTCGTTGCGCCGCTCGAGCACCGCATGCGCGTCGTCGACCAGGGCGGCCACCGTCGAGGCGTCGAGCACGCGCTCTGCGGCGCTGCGGTGGGAGGCGCCCTGGACGAACGCGGCCAGTGTGGTCGCGGCCAGTCGGACCCGGGCTTGGAACAACGGGTGCCAGATCGTGGTCAGGGTGTCGACGATGAGGCGGTAGGTCTCGTGGGCCGTCACCTGGTCGCCGCTCAGCTCAGCAGCCTCGATCTCGGCGGACCCGGCCGTGGTCGCGACCAGCCCCTCCTCACGCCAGAAGGGTCGGAGATCGCGGGCCAGCCGCTCGCCCTCGACGTCACCGCGGGCGACGAGGAGCTGGGACCGCGTGCCCGCGAGAAGGGCCTGGTAGATGGGCGGCACGACCTCGCGGGAGGTGTCGAGCACGGACAGCGCGTCGTCCCAGCGGCCCTGCATCTTCAGGGAGACCGCGTTCATCCAGCGGGCCTCGGCGGCATAGGGGACCCAGGGGGTGCCCTCGGCCCTGCCCCGGGCGGTGGCGCGGCGGAACGCCTCGTCGGCCTCGGCGAACTCGGCGTTGTCGAGGTGGTGGTTGCCCAGAAGCAGGAGCGCACGGAGCTCGGTGGTGGCCGCGCCGGCCTCGACGGCGCCGTCGATCGCCGACCTGAGTGCCTCGACGAGGGACTCCGACGGCCCGCCCTTCTTCTCGAGTCCGACCAGGGTGGTACGGATGTCGCTGGCCAGTCGCGGCATGTCGAGGCGTTCGGAGAGGGCCAGGCCGGTCATCGCGACCTCGCGCCCCTCGGCGTACCGGCCGGCACGGGAGAGCATCCGTGCGTGCACCGCGAGCAACCTCGCGCGCGCAGGTGTCGGCCCGTCGGCCACCAGACCCACGGCCTCGGTGGTGAGGTCGAGCGGGTCCTCCTGGGTCTCGGTCATCGCGAGCGCGCCTGCGAGCACGCCCAGCAGCTGCCCACGGATCTCGCCGTCGGCCTCCGGGGGCAGGTGGTCGAGCTGCTCGCGGACCACGCCGAGAGCTCGGGCCGGATGACCGGCCGCGATCAGCGCGTCGGAGACGAGCCGGACCATCCGAGCCAGATCTAGGTCGCCGGGGCGGGAGTCATCGGGCAGTCGGGTGTCCGACCAGAGGTCGAGCGCCTGCAGGTAGTGGTGAGCGGCCTCCTCCGCGCCACCGACTCCGCGTGCGTCGTCGCCCGCGCGCAGGCTCGCGGTCAGCGCCGTCGCGTAGTCCTTGGCCAGCCGCGCGTGCCGGGCGAGCTCGGCGGCGGTGCCGGTCGCGCGACCGTCCTGGAGCGCCTTCGCGTACGCCGCGTGGAGACCGGTGCGCTCGCCGGGCAGGAGGTCGTCGTAGACCGCCTCGGCCAGCAGCGCGTGGCGGAACTGGTAGAAGTCGTCGCTGCTCGGCACGAGCACGTGAGCGTCGACGGCGTCGCGGACAGCACGATCCAGCTCGACGGGGTCGAGCCCCACCACGGCACTGAGCGACGCGTGGGAGACCCGACGGCCGGCCACGGCGGCCGCACGGACCACCGTCAGCGCCGAGTCGTCGAGGTTCTCCAGCCGGACCAGGAGCAGTTCGGCGAGATCCTCGGGGATGCGGCCGGAGCCCGTGCGGGTGGCGCCCACCAGCTCCTCGACGAAGAAGGCGTTGCCCTCGGCCCGCCCGACGATGTCGCGGATGCGCTCCTCGGCGATGGGGTCGGGATGCAGCTGCTGCACCAGCCGGCGTACGTCGGCCTTCCGGAGCGGCTCGACCTGCATCCGCTCCACGCCGGTCATCCGGGCCCACACGGCGACCTGCCGCCGGAGCGGGTGACGACGGTGGAGGTCGTCGGAGCGGTAGGAGGCGACCAGGGCGACCGGCGCCTCGAAGCCGCGGCCGAACAGGAAGCTCATCAGGTCGCGGGTGGACTGGTCGGCCCAGTGGAGGTCCTCGACGACGACGAGGAGGCACTGGCGCGCGCCGGCGGCCTCGGCAAGGGCGTGGACCGCCTCGAAGAGCGCAGCCTGGTCGGCGGGAATCGACTCGGGGTCGGTGGCCTGGCTCAACATCCGCTGACCGGGCAGCAGACGTAGCAGCGCGGGGTGGCGCTCGGCGACCTCGTCGAAGAGGTCGGGCAGCTCACGGGCGAGGCGGCCGGTGATCTCGGAGAACGGGAGGAAGGGAAGGGCGCTGTCGGCGAAGTCGAGACAGTGCCCGGCCTGGACCAGCCAGCCCTCGGCGACGCTGCGGTCGCGGAGCTCGGTCAACAGGCGGGTCTTGCCGACGCCGGCGTCGCCGGCGAGGAGGACCGCGGCGCGCTCCGAAGGACCGTCAGAAGCAGAGATGCCGAGCGTGGAGCACAGCTGCTCCAGCTCGGCATCTCGCCCGACCAACTCCGATGGCATGGGGTCCATTGTGTCGAGGACCGCCGACATCGACATCTCTAGTTGATCCAGTTCTTCTCGTCGGTGGCCGCTTCGGGCCCGTGCCACGCGAGGCGGCGGCGCCACTTGCGGTACCGGACCGGCCTGAGCTCCGCCCGCGCACGCTTGGCGTGGTACTGGAACTCCGGCTCGAGGAGGAACATGTCGTTCATCTCTCTGATCCCTTCGTGTCTGTTCCTGACTGACTTTCCTGCTGACACGTAGAGACTCGCTCCCTGAGGTAGGCCGGGACATCGGGACCGCTGCGTATCTGTGCGTGCCCACTACCTCAGAAGGGGCCGCTCCCCGCGCGGAGAGCTACCTCAGACGCGCCTCAGACGGGCCCGGATGGGCCTGGATCCGCCTAGACCGGACGACCGGCCAGCCAGGTGGCGGAGACCAGCGGTACGCCGGGTCGGTAGGCCAGGTGGACGTGCGTCGGGGCGTCGAGGATGACCAGGTCGGCCCGCTTCCCGGGCGTCAGCGCCCCGACGTCGTCCCGGTCGAGCGCGGCCGCACCACCGGCGGTGGCGGCGTACACCGCCTCGGCGGGCGTCATCCCCATCTCCCGGACCGCGAGAGCGATGCAGAAGGGCAGCGAGCTGGTGAAGCACGACCCCGGGTTGCAGTCCGAGGCCAGGGCGACCCTGACGCCGGCGCCCAGGAGCCGGCGCGCGTCCGGATACGGGTGGCGGGTCGAGAACTCGACGCCGGCCAGGAGCGTGGCGACCGTGCCCGAGTCGGCCAGGGCGGCGACGTCCTCGTCGTCGAGGTAGGTGCAGTGGTCGACGGCGGTCAGGCCGAGCTC
>JAICSC010000042.1 GCA_025937085.1 Nocardioides sp. | reverse complement strand
CTCCACGGCGGCGACACCAAACTCGAGAACCTCGTCCTGCTCTGCGGACACCACCACCACGTCATCCACGACACCCCCTGGCAAGTCCGCCTCAACCCCCACAACCGAAAACCCGAATTCCTACCACCACCCAAACCCGGCATCGAAAGAACCTGGATCCGATATCGACCACGACGCGAATGAGCCTGGCCGAGCTTACGATCCCGGAAACACAATTCTTGCCAGTGCCGCCGCGAGCGCGGCGACGAACACCACGACCAGGAACGGCGCGCGCAGCAGCAGCGCGACGACCGCGGCCGCGAGACCGAGGGCTCGCGCGTCGAGGGTGAGCCGCGTGCCGTCAGCGAACACCTGGACCGCGACCAGGGCCGCCAGGAGCGCGACCGGGATCAGATCCGCGACGCGCTCGACGACGGGATGGTCGAGCACGCGCGCGGGAAGGGAGACGCCGGCCAGCTTGAGCAGGTAGCAGCCGACGCCAGCGCCGAGGATCGCGACCCAGGTCATCGTCCCGGCAGCTCCGTGGGATCACTCGCCGATCGGGTGAGCACACCGGCGAGGAGAGCAACGCCCCCGGCGACGAGTACGGGTACGCCGGCAGCGGTGACCGGCACCGCGCCCAGGGCGACGGCGGCGCCACAGACCGCGATCATCCGGTTGCGCGGGTCACTCAGTCGGGGCCACAACAGGGCGAGGAATGCACCACCCACGGCGGCGTCCAACCCGTAGGTCCGCGGGTCGCCGATCAGGTTGCCTGCGACGGCACCGACCAGCGTGAACAGGTTCCACAGCACGAACACCGAGAGCCCGGTGGCGACGAAGCCGGCCCGGGCCAGGGCCTGCGACTCGCGCGTCACCGACATCGCCGTCGACTCGTCGATGACGACCTGTGCGGCGGCCGGACGCCGCCAGCCTCGGAAGCCCAGCAAGGGGGCGAGCTTCAGGCCGTAGAGCGTGTTCCGGGTGCCGAGCATCAACGCCGTCAGCGCACCCGACACCGGGGCACCGCCGGCCGCCACGACCCCGACGAAGGCGAACTGCGAGGCGCCGGTGAACATCACCAGCGACAGGGCGCAGGTCTGCAGCACCGAGAGCCCTCCGGCTACGGACACCGCACCGAACGACACGCCGTACAGACCGGTCGCGATGCCGACCCCCAGGCTGTCGCGGATGACGGAACGGCGGTCCGCCGGATCCGCAGGGTCGGTCACTCACCGACCCTAGCGACGGTCAGCGGCGGCGACTGATGCGGACCGTGCGCGGTTGCGCGTGGGGGTTGTGCACGAGAACGTACGCCGCGAGCAGGCCGAGCAGGCCACCGGCCAGTGCCCCGCCCGAGATGGCCACCGGAAGAGCGGTGAAGTGCGCGATCCACATGCCGGCGATCACACCGAAGACAAGACTGGCTGCCCCGAGGACGATCCGGTGCAGCACGGGCAGTGGTCCGAACATGGGTGCCCCCTTCGGTGGTCGGCGTCGAGCGCCGGGAGTCCATGGTGGCCCCTGGTGAGGCGGAATCCAAGGGGTGCGGTGGGCGTCTCATACAAGGGCCGTGTGCAGCCGCACCTGCCTGACCCGGGTGGCTCCGGTCCCGTCGAGGTCGAGCGTCCGATGAGCGGTGTCGGCGCCCCAGCCGGCCTCGGTCAGGAACGTCCGCAGCTCGTCGTCGTCCGCTATCAGCCAGGTAACCGCGCGGGTGAACCGGTCGGAGACCATCGTGTCGACGGCTGCTTGGAGGAGGCGTGACCCATGCCCCTTGCCACGTTCCTCCGCGTCGATGGTGAACTCCATCAGCTCGCCGTCGGTGACCGCGTCGCAGTCGGGATCCGTGGCGGGTGTGGTGATCGCGAACCCGACGACGCGGTTGCGCTCCAGCGCGACCAGGGCGCGATGGCGCGCGTCGGCCGGCCGGGTCAGCGCGTCGCGCCACAGCTGGGCGAAGTCGGCCTCCCGCAGCTCGCCCGCGGCCGGGACCAGCGCGGCGTACGACGTGGCCCAGGCGCGTGCCTGGATCGCGGCGATCGCCTCGGCGTCGTCCGCCCAAGCGACCCGGACCGAGACGTCTGCGGAGGGCGAGCTCACCACCCCATCGTGGCAGCGCCGGTCGTGTTACACCGAATCGGCACCATTGCAGGAAAGTGTCATACCGCTGGTACCGTAGGCATCGTGTACGGCAACGACTTCGGCTCCGACCAGGCTGCCGATCAGCACGTCCCAGCTCCCGACGAGCAGGCGTTCGCAGCGCTGCTCGCAGACGAAGGGCGCGTCGAGCCCCGTGACGACATGCCAGGGGCCTACCGCAAGTCCCTGGTCCGACAGATCGCCCAGCACGCGCACTCCGAGATCATCGGGATGCAGCCCGAGGGCAACTGGATCAGCCGCGCACCGAGCCTGCGTCGCAAGGCGATCCTGATGGCCAAGGTGCAGGACGAGGCCGGCCACGGGCTCTACCTGTACGCCGCGGCGGAGACGCTCGGCGTCGACCGCGCCGACCTGGTCGACCAGCTCCACAGCGGTCGCCAGAAGTACTCCTCGATCTTCAACTACCCGACCCTCACCTGGGCCGACGTCGGCGCGATCGGCTGGCTGGTCGACGGCGCCGCGATCACCAACCAGGTGCCTCTGTGCCGATGCTCCTATGGGCCGTACGCCCGCGCGATGGTGCGGGTGTGCAAGGAGGAGTCCTTCCACCAGCGGCAGGGCTTCGAGATCCTCCACACACTCTCGCACGGCACGTCGGAGCAGAAGGCGATGGCCCAGGACGCGGTCAACCGCTACTGGTGGCCCTCGCTGATGATGTTCGGCCCGCCCGATGACGACTCGCCAAACTCCGCACAGTCGATGGCCTGGGGAATCAAGCGGTTCAGCAACGACGAGCTGCGGCAGCGGTTCGTCGACATGACCGTGCCTCAGTCGGAGGCGCTCGGGCTGACCCTGCCCGACCCCGACCTGCGCTGGAACGAGGAGCGCGCCCATTACGAGTACGGCGCCATCGACTTCACCGAGCTGTTCGAGGTGATCAAGGGCAACGGCCCCTGCAACGCCGAGCGGATGGCCCACAAGCGTCGCGCCCACGCCGAGGGAGCGTGGGTACGCGAGGCCGCCGACGCCTACGCGGCCAAGCAGGCACGACGTACCGAGTCGGTCGCATGAGCACCCGCGACTGGCCTCTGTGGGAGGTCTTCGTCCGCGCCCGCCGCGGGCTGTCCCATGTGCACTCCGGCTCGCTGCACGCGCCGGACGCCGAGATGGCCCTGCGCAACGCCCGCGACCTCTACACCCGGCGAGGCGAGGGTGTCTCGATCTGGGTGGTGAGGGCCTCCGACATCGAGGCGTCGACCCCCGACGAGCGCGACCCGTTCTTCGACCCCGCGGCCGACAAGATCTACCGCCACCCGACCTTCTACGAGGTCCCGGAGGGAGTAGAGCATCTGTGAACGATCGACCCCTCTTCGAGTACACGCTCGGACTCGCCGACGACGCGCTGGTCTCCGCCCAGCGGATGGGCTGGTGGATCAGCCGCGCGCCCGAGCTCGAGGAGGACGTCGCAATGGCGAACATCGGGCTCGACCAGGTGGGCCAGGCGCGCTCGTTGCTGACGTACGCCGGCGAGCTCGAGGGGGAGGGGAGAACCGAGGACGACCTCGCCTACCTCCGCGACGACCGCGAGTTCCGCAACGTCAAGCTCGTCGAGCGCCCGATGACCGACTTCGGCGTGGCGATGGCTCGGCTGCTGATGTTCTCGACGTACCAGCTCCACCTCTACCGCGCGCTTTCCGCAGGCAGTGATGCCACGCTCTCGGGCATCGCGGCGAAGGCGGTCAAGGAGGTCGCCTACCACGTCGACCACGCCACCCACTGGGTGCTCCGGCTCGGCGACGGCACCGACGAGTCCCACACGCGGATGCAGGCGGCGCTCGATGCCGAGTGGCCGTACGTCGACGAGCTGTTCGGCTCGAGAGCCCCATCGCTGGCCGGTCGCGTCGTCGACCCCGCCGAGCTCCGCGACCCCGCCCTCACCGACGTACGCCGGGTGGTGGGGGAGGCGACCCTGACGGTGCCGGAGGTGCCGACGGCACTCGGCGGCGGACGGCAGGGTCTGCACACCGAGCACCTCGGATTCCTGCTCGCCGAGATGCAGCACCTCCACCGCTCACACCCGGGGGCGACCTGGTGATGACGCAGACGACGATGCCCCCCGCGCGGCAGATCGCCGCATCCGTGCTGGACCCCGAGCTGCCGATGGTCACCATCGAGGACCTCGGGATCCTCCGCGACGTCACCGAGGACGACCAAGGGCGCGTGCACGTGACCATCACCCCGACGTACTCCGGCTGCCCCGCGATGGAGACCATCCGGGAGGACATCGTGACCACGCTGGAGTTGTCGGGCTACCGGCATGTCGACGTGGAGTTCGTGCTCAGCCCGGCCTGGTCGACCGACGACCTCACCGACGCGGGTCGCGACAAGCTGGCCGAGGCCGGCATCGCACCGCCCGGCCCGGTCCACGCGGCCGGTGGCCCGGTGGCCCTGTCGCTGTCCGTGCGATGCCCCCAGTGCGGCAGTCTCGACACCCGGGAGTCCAGCCGGTTCGGCTCCACCGCCTGCAAGAGTCTGTGGGTCTGCCGCACCTGCCGGGAGCCCTACGACCACTTCAAGGCCCTCTGACCGATGAGTCGCAAACCTGAGTTCCACCCGCTCCAGGTGTCGAACGTCGAGCCGCTGACCGACGACTCGGTGGCGATCTCGTTCACGGTCCCGGCCGAGCTCGCCGACGACTACTGCTTCGTCCACGGTCAGCACCTCACGATCCGGGGCGACGACGGCGAGCGACGTAGCTTCTCGATCTGCACCACGCCGCGCTCCGGCGTCCTGAAGATCGGTGTGAAGAAACTCCCCGGCGGCGCGTTCTCCGAGGGAGTGGTCGGCGCCCTGCACCCGGGCGACGAGCTCGACGTGATGACCCCGTTCGGAAAGTTCACGACGCAGCTCGACCCGGCCTCGACCAAGACCTACGTCGCCCTCGCCGCCGGCTCCGGCATCACCCCCATCATCTCGATCGTCTCGACGATCCTCGAGGAGGAGCCACACGCGCAGGTGATGCTGGTCTATGCCAACCGCACCCACCGCACGATCATGTTCCTCGACGACCTGCACGACCTGAAGGACCGCTTCCCCGAGCGCTTCCACCTGGTGCACGTGCTGTCGCGCGAGCAGCAGGACGTCGAGCTGTTCTCGGGCCGCCTGGACGGCGAGCGGCTGACCCGAATCATGAAGTCGCTGCTGCCGGCCGAGGAGGTCGACGAGTGGTTCCTGTGCGGGCCGCAGCAGATGGTGGTCGACCTGCGGCAGGTGATCCTCGACCACGGCGTCGACGCCCACGCGATCCACACCGAGCTCTTCCACGCCGACCCGGTCCCGCGGTCGCCCGAGTCGCCCTCATCGTCGGTCGAGGGTGCCTCCCACGTCACGATCAGGCTCGACGGACGCTCGTCCGACTTCGAGCTCCGGCCCGACGGCGTCGGCGTGCTCGAGGCCGCCCTCCAGGTGCGCAGCGACCTGCCGTTCGCCTGTCGCGGCGGCGTCTGCGGCACGTGTCGCGCCAAGCTGATCGACGGAACCGTCGAGATGGACGTCCACTACGCCCTCGAGCCCGACGAGATCGAGGAGGGCTACGTGCTCACCTGCCAGTCGCACCCGACGTCCGAGCGCGTGGTCCTCGACTACGACGCCTGAGCGCGAGGACGTTCCGACCCGACGAAGGAGGGACGGAACGACCGGAGCGCTCGCCGCAGCGAGCTTGCTCGCAAGGGGCCCCGCCGACGAAGTCGGCGTCGTAGAAGAAGTGCGAAACGGCCAGGGGCCAGCATCATTCCTCCACCATCCCGGCGGGCGCCAGTCGCCCGAGGCGCGCCAGCGGTACGACGAGGGCGAGCACGGCCGCGAGCAGACCGCCACCGATAGCGATGGCGGCCGCACGGACCAGGGACACGACATCGGCGTGAAGCAGCACCCCGGTCGCGGTGACCCCGACGGCGGCGCCGGCGATCGCGCCGACGGTGGCGATGGTGAGGGCCTCGGTGGCGAAGAGGCGGCGAACGTGGCGCTCACCCCAGCCGGTGGCGCGCAGGGTGCCGATCTCGCTGCGGCGTTCGGAGATGTTGAGGTAGGCGACGTCGGCGATCGTGAACCCGCCGAGGGCGAGGATCAGGATCACCGCGAAGAGGTCGACGCCGCGGACCTGGATCGCGACGACGTCGCCGAGCAGCGTGCCGACGGCGTGGTGGGCGAACTGCTGCTGGATCGCCAGGAGCCCCGCCAGAGCGGCGACGCCGACGAACAGGCTCGCCGCGGCGAGGGCGGAACGGCCCGGCGTTCGTCCGACGCCGGCCAGGCCCAGCCGGGTGATCGAGGTGACGTGGGCGGCGTGTCGTGGGGGGCGCACCGAGGGGAGCACGGCCTGCATCGGCAGCGCCCGCGCGGCGCGGAGCGTCGGCGGTAGCCCGGCCAGGGCGCCGAGCAGGACCGACACGGGCGTGATCAGCGCCAACTGCCACCAGGACACCGTGAGAGTGAGCGCCGCCACGAGTGCCGCGGCGATGGCCGTGCCGGCGAGCCCGGCGACCAGCCCGGTGAGCAGCAGCTCGCTCTCGAGTAGCCAGAAGATGTGCCGACGCGACCAGCCCAGACAGGACAGCACGCCGAGCTCGGCGGCGCGCGACCGGACGGCCGCTGTGACGGCGTTCAGGAGGAACAACGCGCAGACCAGGAGCACGAGCGCGAACAGTGACAGGCTCTTCTTGTCGATGGCGTTGAGCAGCTGGACGGCGACACCCTTCTTCACCCAGCCCTCCTGAAGCGTGAGCTCGGGTCGGCCGTACCGGCCGGCCGGGAGGTCGATGATCTGGGGTGTGGGGGAGGAGCCGGCGGTGATGTCGACGTCCAGCCCGGTACGTCGTGCGATCTTCTCGGCGACCAGCCTGACTCGGGCCTGGCTCGCATCGTCCACTCCGGTCACACCCGCGACGCGGACCCGGATCACGCTGATCGGCGCCTTCCAGGAGGCGGGGTTCCCACGGCTCTCACCGTTGGTCAGCGGGATGAAGGCCTTGGAGTCGTAGAAGGCCGGCAGCGACCGCAGGTTCGTCAGCAGGAGAGGCGGCTGTTGGAGGTAGCCGGCCAGGTTGTTGTTCGGCAGTAGCGACCGGCCGTGCAGCAACCGACGTGTCCGTGAGTCGGCCGGTGCGGCCGCGGGTGGGTAGTACGTCGTCAGCGGGACCCGGGACAGCTTCGAGAAGCCTTCGATCTTGCGCGGGTCGAACTCTCCGACCACGTGCGGTTCGGGTGCGTTGTAGATGTTGCCCGGGCTGATCACGTTGCTGGCCTCGGCCACGTCAAGCTTGCGGAAGCCGACGTCTCCGGCTTCGGGGGGTGCCAGGAATCCGCTCGTGCTGCTCACCCAGGTGAACGGGCCGTTGTGACGCGGCTCCGGAAGAAGGTGACCGTTCGGCTGGCGTCGGTACCGCACCTGGCCGGCGCTCCAGTACTGCGCGGACCAGCCCACACTTCCTGAGTGCGTGTACGTCCTGACCATCCTCGGGTAGATCTTCCGGCCGGGATAGCGGATCCTGTGCACGACTCGGAACGGCAGGTGGGTGACCCAGCCCGGTGCGTCGTGGGCCGCCAGCCGGCCCGGCAGCTCGTCCTGCGGAACACCGGCGTTCACCCTGGATACGTCGATGGTCAGGTCCTCGTCGCTGGTGAGGCGGTTGCTGATCAGCATCGGGATCTGTCTGACCTTCATCAGGTTCGGATGCCGCGGGTTCGCCGGACGAGTGACCACGTGATCCTGCTCGGTCAGATACCGACCCGAGGTCATGGCACCCTTCAAGCCCACGAGCTGCTGTTCGGCCCGGGGATCCACGGCCGCGATCATCACGGGCATCAAGTACAGGTAGTTGCTCCCGATCTCTCCCCGCTTGAGCCCGTAGTCGCGAGCGAGGCTTCCGGGCGTCGTTGTCGACCATTGCAAGAGAGCCGGCGGGTGATCGAACGCGGATCTGCGGTTCGTCGCGAGCTCGGAGAAGCGTCCGCCTTCGACGTGGATCTGGTGCCCGGTCACGGGATCCTTGATGCCGCCGTAGTTGCTTTGACCGAAGTCGATCGGCTCCTTGGTCACGAAGAAGTAGATGGGGGTGTCGTGGGTGTGGGTGAGGCCGCGGTCGGTGCGCCAGCGGAAGTCGACGCGCAGGAGCTGTTGCCGCTTCGTCGGGTCGACGTACCTGTTGATGGCGTACTTCAGGTTCACCAACTGCAGGGTGTAGCCGACCATCGCGATCGGGGCAGCCACGGAGACGCCCGGCAGTTCGCGGACCTGGTGGTACTGCTTCATCGTGATGCCGCCGAAGATGCCGGAGAGGTAGTTCTCCTGCACGAGCCGCTCGCTCTTCTCCAGCGGGGTGATCGAGTGCTGCGGGCGGACCAGGATGTCGTACGCCGACCGGAAGTTCGCCTCAACCTTGCCGCGCACCTCGAGCCGGGACGTCGCGACCGCCGAGGTGAGCAGGGAGAAGGAGACGGCCGCCACGACGATGGCCGCGACGACGGCGAGGCTGCGCCCGCGACGGCGTACGACCTGGGACCACACGATTCGCAGCAAATGCCACCTCCCGGACCCGGAGCACACCACTCCTGCACGAGACACGCGGAGTGCTACCGATCGGTTGTCCTGCGGGCTTAGCCTGCCCCGTGATGATGCCGGTGATGCTGCCGTGACGACGACCGAGCTGACGGGACGCTCGCTCCGCGTGGAGTCCTGCTCGCGTACGTACACGACCCCGGGCGGCGTCTCCATCAAGGCCCTCGACGAAGTCTCGGTCGGGTTCCCCGCCGGATCCGTGACGGCGCTCTGCGGTCCGTCGGGATCAGGGAAGTCCACCCTGCTGCACCTGCTCGGCGGCATGGACCGTCCGGACGCGGGCTCCATCTGGGCCGACGACGACGAGCTGACGGCGATGTCGACGTCCCAGCTGGTCGGCTACCGCCGGACAGTCGGGTTCGTGTTCCAGTCCTTCGCGTTGTTGCCGGCGCTCACCGCTCGCGACAACGTGATGCTGCCGGTGCTGCCGTACCGCTCCGGCAAGCAGGACCTGTCACGAGCCGCGGCGCTCCTGGCCGACGTCGGTCTCGAGGGACGTGAGGACGCCGTGCCGTCCCAGCTGTCAGGAGGCCAGCGGCAGCGCGTCGCCATCGCCCGGGCGCTGATGGGCGACCCACGACTGCTGGTCGCGGACGAGCCGACGGGCAACCTCGACTCCGCTACCGGGACGGAGATCGTGGACCTGCTCTTCGAGCTCCGCGCGACCCGCGGGCTCACGATCGTGATCGGCACCCACGACGAGGCGCTCGCCGGGCGGTGTGACACCACGGTGCGCCTCCACGACGGGCGGGTCGCTTAGCGGTAGCGCTCGGGGAGCTGCGCGCCCAGCTTGACCTGGGGCTTGGGCTGCCGCAGGGGGCGGATCTGCAGCGCCCGCATCACGGCGTACATCGTGGCGCCCTTCCGCGACTCCCCGGGGAAGCGCCGGGTCAGCTCCTGCCCCAGCCGCCAGCGGACCCGGAACATCTCCACGATGACCACCAGGAGCAGGGCGGGGAGTGCGGCGTTGGAGTACGCCGCCAACGTCGCACTGCCGCTGTAGCCGAAGATCAGCAGGACCACCATGGCCGGGAGCATCAGCTCGAGGATGGAGAACGAGCGGTCGACGTAGTCGCGCAGGAAGCGGCGTACCGGACCCCGGTCGCGCGCCGGCAGGTATCGGTCGTCCCCGCTGCGCATCGCCTCGCGCATCTTCGAGCTCGACTCCGAGCGCGCCAGGCGCCGAGCGGCCGACTGCTCCTTGCGGGTGCGCGGCACCTTGGCCCGGGCCTTGTTGGCCGCCTCGGCCTCACGCCGGGACGGCGTCGGGCGGCCCTTCTTCCGACCGGCGGCCGAGGCCCCGGTCTCCGGACGCTCGCTGGTGGGGGTCTCGGGCTTGGTACGGCGGAACAACGCGGCTGCTTCCTGGTTGGCGGAGGGTTTGCGGATGGGATCGGGCGGACGGCCCGGGCCCAGGATACCGTCGTCACCGTGCCTTGACGTGTACCCATAGGCTGACCTCATGAGCATGTGGCAACGCATCAGCCTGATCTTCAGGTCCAAGGCCAACAAGGCGCTCGACCGGGCCGAGGATCCTCGGGAGACGCTCGACTACAGCTACCAGCGGCAGCTCGACCTGCTGGCTCAGGTACGCCGCGGCGTCGCCGATGTTGCCACCTCGCGCAAGCGGGTGGAGCTTCAGGTCAACCAGCTGCAGGCGCAGTCGGACAAGCTGCAGGGCCAGGCCGAGCAGGCCATCAAGGTCGAGCGCGAGGACCTCGCCCGCGAGGCGCTCACCCGCAAGTCCGGGCTCACCGCGCAGATCGCCGACCTCAAGACGCAGCAGGCGCAGCTCCAGGGCGAGGAGGAGAAGCTCACCCTCGCCCAGCAGCGGCTGAGCGCGAAGGTCGAGGCGTTCCGCACCCGCAAGGAGACGATCAAGGCGACGTACACCGCCGCCGAGGCGCAGACCAAGATCAACGAGGCGATGTCGGGCATCGGCGAGGAGATGGGCGACGTCGGGATGGCCATCCAACGCGCCGAGGACAAGACCGCACAGATGCAGGCCCGGGCCAGCGCCATCGACGAGCTGATCGCGTCCGGTGCGCTCGAGGACGCGAGCTCGCTGAACCAGGGCGACGACATCACCCGCGAGCTCGAGGCGATGAGCTCGCACTCCGACGTCGAGGCCGAGCTCGCCCGGCTCAAGGGCGGCACCCCGCCCCAGGCCATCGAGGGCGGCCAGGACGGCGACATCCTCCAGGCCGAGCCCGAGAAGTCGTCGACCGAGGCGACCGGGGAGCAGAAGTGATCGTCCGGATCCTGGGCGAGGGTCAGTACGACCTCTCCGAGGACGCGGTCGCGGCGCTCAACGACCTCGACGCGAAGGTCGAGGCCGCGATAGAGGCCGGTGACGACGCGGCGTTCCACGGCGCGCTCGCGTCACTGCTCGACGGCGTGCGTACGGCGGGAGTGGCGCACAGCGCGGACTCGCTGGAACCGTCGGACCTGATCCTGCCGATGGCCGACGCCACCCTGGCGGAGGTCAAGGACATGCTCAGCGACGAGGGCCTGATCCCGGGCTGATCCCCGGATCCGAGCGCCGCTTGGGCCGTTCAGGGAGAATGTCGCCATGGCCCGTACCCGCTTCCGCTCCGACGCCGGTCTGACCGCCCGGATGACCTCGGTGATGTTCCTGCTCGGGGCCGTCTTCGTGGCCCTGGTCGTCATCTTGATGTTCGTGCTGCCCGCGGCATGGACACCGATCATCGCCATCATCGGCGTCGGGATCGCCTGGGGTCAGTGGTACTTCTCCGACACCGTGGCGATGAAGGGGATGCGCGCTCGCGAGGTCACGCCCGAGCAGGCGCCCGAGCTCCACCAGATGATCGACCGCCTCTGCGCGCTGGCAGACATGCCGAAGCCGCGGGTGGGGGTCGCGGACATCAAGGTCCCGAACGCGTTCGCCACCGGTCGCTCACCCGAGCGCTCGGTGGTCTGTGTGACCACGGGCATCCTGGGCATGCTCACCGCCGACGAGATGGAGGCCGTCCTCGCCCACGAGCTGAGCCACGTCGCGCATCGTGACGTCACGGTCATGACCATCGCCTCGACGGCCGGCATCGTGGCCGGCATGCTCACCCGCGGCGCCCAGTACGGCGCGTGGTTCGGCGGCGGTCGGCGCGACAACAACAACGCCGGGGGGCTCCCGATCTGGCTGGTCGTGCTGCTGGTCAGCCTGGTCGTGTACGCGATCAGCTTCTTCCTGACCCGGCTGCTGTCGCGCTACCGCGAGCTGTGCGCGGACCGTTCGGGTGCGTACCTGACGATGAAGCCCCGCGCGCTGGCCTCCGCGCTGCAGAAGATCTCCGGCGGGATGAACGCCATCCCGAACGCCGACCTCCGCCACGCGAGCACCCTGAACGCGTTCTTCATCGCCCCGGCGATCAAGGGGGTCAGCCTGAGCCAGCTCACCTCGACCCACCCGTCCCTGGAGCAGCGCCTCGAGCAGCTGGCGAAGATCGAGGCCGAGCTCGGCCGACCCGTCGACGGCGTCGATGGGCCTCCCGCGTGAGCGGATTCTGGGGAGCCCTGACCGGTCGTACGAAGCCGAAGGCGGCGAACCTCGACTCGTTGTTCCTGGTGCCGTCGGCTGCGATCACGCTGCAGACCGCGGCGGGATTCATCCCGACCGGCACCGGCTCCGTGTGCTTCCGTGCGCCCGACGGCGCGGCGTACCAGCAGATGCAGGACGAGGTCGTCGACCTGCTGCGCGAGGAGGCCGACAAGCCAGACGTCCAGGTGCAGCGCGACGACTTCGGCTTCACCTGGCTCGTCGTCGACCGGGTCCATGACGACGTCGAGGGGCTCTGCACCGACCTGCACGCCGTGAACACCGCTCTCGAGGAGCAGGGCTTCGCCACCGGGCTGCTCTGCTCGCTGGTGCCGTTCCACGACGCGACGGGGCGGAAGGTCGGTCTGGTCTACCTCTACAAGCAGGGCACCTTCTACGCCTTCGCCCCCTCGGGTGAGAAGACCCGCGACAACCTCCTCGAGATCCAGGTCCGCGACACGCTCAAGGACGAGCTCCCGATGGAGCAGGACCTCCAGCGCTGGCTCGCCCTCTGGGGTGCCCCCGGGTTCTGACGGTTGCGCGTCAGCCTGCCCCCAGGGTCAGCCCGGATCCAGGGTCAGTCGCGGTGGGAGCGGCCGGGAAGGTCGAGCATCCGCTGCAGGGCGATCTGGGCGTGGTGCTGGGTGGCCGGGTCGACCGAGACCCGGTTCACGACCACCCCGTCGACCAGGGACTCCAGCGCCCAGACCAGGTGGGGGAGGTCGATCCGGTTCATGGTGGAGCAGTAGCAGACGTTGCGGTCGAGGAAGACGATCTCCTGGTCGGGGTGCGCGCGGGCGAGGCGCTGTACGAGGTTGAGCTCGGTCCCGATCGCCCACGCCGATCCGGGCGGTGCCGCCTCCACGGTCTTGATGATGAACTCGGTCGATCCGACCAGGTCGGCGCGGGTCACCACGTCGTGCGTGCACTCCGGGTGGACGAGGATCCGGATACCCGGCCGCGTCGCCCTCAGCTCGTCCACCACGTCGACCGAGAAGCGGCCGTGCACGGAGCAGTGGCCCTTCCACAGGATCATCCGAGCCGCGGCCAGCGCCTCCGGCGTCACGCCGCCTCCGGGCCGGCGGGGGTCCCACACCACGCAGTCGTCGAGTGACATCCCGAGCTTCAGCACCGCGGTGTTGCGGCCGAGGTGCTGGTCGGGGAGGAACAGCACCTTCACGTCCGGCTTCTGCGCGAACGCCCACTCCAGCGCGACGTCGGCGTTGCTCGACGTACACACGGCGCCACCGTGACGCCCGCAGAACGCCTTGATGTCCGCAGAGGAGTTCATGTAGGTGATCGGTACGACGTGCTCGGCGAGGCCGGCGTCGGTCAGGGCATCCCAGCAGTCCTCCACCTGGGCGAGCCGGGCCATGTCGGCCATCGAGCAACCGGCGGCGAGGTCGGGCAGGACGACCATCTGTTCCGGGGAGGTCAGGATGTCGGCCGACTCGGCCATGAAGTGGACGCCGCAGAAGACGACGTACTCCGCCTCGGGCCGGGCCGCCGCGTCGCGCGCGAGCTTGAAGGAGTCGCCGGTCACGTCGGCGAACCGGATGACCTCGTCGCGCTGGTAGTGGTGCCCGAGCACGTACACCCGATCGCCGAGCGCCTCCTTCGCGGCGCGGGCCCGGTCGACGAGGTCCGGGTCGGACGGCGCCGGCAGGTCGCCCGGACACTCCACGCCGCGCTCGGCGGTCGGGTCGGAGCCTCGGCCCAGCGGCAGCAGCGGAAGGTGGACCGTCGTCTTCGCGGTGGACGTCACGGTGGCAATCGTAGGGAGGTCACATCAGGGCGCCGTGCGCCAGGTAGGGCGTCGGCGGCCGCATGTTCCGCAGGGCCAGGTAGCCCTCTTGGTGCAGCTCGAGCCGCGCGGCGAGACCGACGTCGACCGCCCACCCGTTCTCGGGGGTGATGTGTCCGACCATGACGTCGTCGCTCGACGCGATCGCCTCCCACATCAGCCGGGAGGCGGTACGCCTGTCGGTCGCCGCGAGCAGGGCGACCCCGTCGTCGAGGTAGGCGTACCCCTGGGCCGACGAGCTCTCGCTGACGACCAGCCGGAACTGCTGCATCAGCAGCCGGTGGTCCGCCCCGTGCGCCGCGCCGCGGGTGCGACGGTCCACGGAGTCCATCAGGTCGATGTCGTTCTCGGTCCCTTCACGGACCTTCTCGACGACCGGGATCTGCGAGCGGTCGGGCGTCCCACGGACGAACATCTGCGGGTGCAGCCGGAAGCCGGCAGCATGGTAGCGGCGGAGCGCCTTCGGGTCGCTGGAGGCGTTGAGCATGCCGCGCAGGCAGCCACGCCCGTGTTCCAGCGCCGGGGCCAGCAGGGCCTTGCCGAGGCCGAGGCCCTGCGCCTCGGGCACCACGGCGTACGAGCCGAGCAGCCACATCTTCTCCCGGACGAACGAGATGACGACGCCGAGCATCTGGTCGTCCCGCTCGGCCACCCAGCAGCCGCCGGGATCGGTGGTGGCCAGGTGGCGCGCGCGGGCGACCCAGCCGGCGCTGCGCTCGGCTGGCCGGAGCTGAGGGTCGGGCCAGGAGCGGCGGAACATCCGGGTGTCGAGCTCGTGGAAGCCGATCGCCGTGACCCGTTCGGCCGCCGGTGCGTCCTCGACCGTCATCGGCCGGATGCGTACGTCGGTCACCCGGCCAACCTAACGAGTGGGTGTTGCGACAATGGCCCCATGCCAGGGGTGCGCAAGGTCGGCGTGGAGGAGGAGCTGCTCCTGGTCGACCGGGAGACCGGTGAGCTCGCCAACGCGGCCGGCCACGTGCTCCACGAGCACCGCACCGAACGACGCGACGTTCCACCGCCGACGGCGTCCTCGGACCTCGAGGGCGAGCTGTTGCGGCACATGGTCGAGACGCACACCGACCCGGCGGTCGACCTCGGGGAGATCGGCGTCCAGCTCCGGTGGGCCCGGCGTACGGCTATCGACGCGGCCGACGACGCGGGGCTCGGCCTGGCCGCGGTCGCCACGGCTCCGCTCGGGACGACGGAGCCGGCCGTCTCGGTCAACCCGCGCTACGAGCGCATCGTCAACGAGTTCGGGGACACGGGGCGCGGCGCCGGGACCCTCGGCATGCACGTGCACGTGGACATCGCCGACGACGAGGAGGGCGTGCGCGTTCTCGACGCGGTCCGACCGTGGTTGCCGGTCCTCACCGCACTCTCGGCCAACTCGCCGTACGCCGCCGGTCGGGACACCGGGTACGCGTCGTGGCGCCAGCAGGTCTGGACCCGGTGGCCCACCGCCGGGCCGGCAGAGCCGTTCGGGTCGGCGGCGGAGTACCACCGCGTGAACGGGGCCCTCATCGAGCTCGGCGCGGCCCTGGATCCCGGAATGCTCTACGCCGAGGCCCGGCTCTCGGCGACGTATCCGACCGTGGAGATCAGGGTGGCCGACACCTGCACGGACCTCGACGACGCCCTGCTCGTCGTGGCCCTGACCCGGGCGGTGGTCGACACCTGCGCGCGCGCCGGCCGACCTCGCCACCCGTGGCGCACCGACCTGCTCCGAGCCGCCTGGTGGCGGGCTGCTCGCTACGGGCTCTCCGGCGACCTGGTGCATCCGGTGACCGCCCGGCGCGTTCCTGCCGTCGAGGCCACACAGGCGCTCCGAGAGGCGGTGTCGGACGCGCTCGCCGAGGCCGGCGACGTGGACCTCGTCGACGACGGACTCGGACGGTTGGCCTCGGCAGGCGGCGGGGCGCGCCGCCAGCGCGCGGCCTACGAGCGCACCGGTGAGATCAGGGCTGTCGTCGCGGACCTGGTGACCCGCACCCGCGAGTCCGTGCACCAGTGATGCGCGTGCTGATCGCGCCCGACAAGTTCGCGGGCACGCTGACCGCCGTGGAGGCTGCCCGGTCGATGGCCGACGGATGGTCGCATCAGGCGCCGGACGACGTGCTCGACCTCGCCCCGATGGCCGACGGCGGGCCGGGCTTCGTCGACGTGCTCCACGAGGCGTTGGGCGGGGATCTCGTCGCGGTCACCGTCACCGGCCCCCAGCACGAGCAGGTGCCCGGTGCGGTGCTGGTGCGCGGTGGGCGGGCCTGGGTCGAGAGCGCCCAAGCCTGCGGG
>JAICSC010000406.1 GCA_025937085.1 Nocardioides sp. | reverse complement strand
GGTCACCCGTCGAGAGGCGAGTCATGCGCCGAACCTAACCCGTCCCGGCGACGGTGCTCGCAGGCGCCCGTTGGTAGCCTTCCCGGGTGACCAAGGAGACCGCCGCGCTCGAGGCCGAGATGGAGGCCACCCGCGAGCGCCTGGCCGAGACCATCGACCAGCTGGTCCACCGCGCGAGCCCGAAGACCATCGCGCGGCGTGAGCTCACCTCGGTCAAGGGCTACTTCGTCGACCTGCGCACGGGGCGGCCCCGGACCGTGAACATCCTCAAGGTCGCGGGCGGCGTGATCGGCGTGGCGGCGCTGTTCGCCGTCGTCCGCACGGTCGCCCGAGACTGAGCGCCGGGGTTCCCGTGGCCGACAAGCTCCCGATCAAGATGCTGCACGACCGACTCCTGGTCGAGGTCGACAAGGAGAGCGGCGAACGCCGGTCCGCCGGCGGCATCGTGATCCCCGCGACCGCGGCGATGGGCGCCCGTCGCCTGGTCTGGTCGCGCGTCATCGCGGCCGGGCCGCATGCCCGTTCCGTGCAGGTCGACGACCGGGTGCTGTTCGACCCCGAGGACAAGGCCGAGGTCGAGGTCCAGGGCGAGACCTACGTCGTCATGCGTGAGCGCGACATCCACGCCGTAGCCGCCGACCGGCTCGGTGACGAGGCCGCCGGGCTCTATCTCTGACCCAGCCCTCCCCTCAGCTGTCGGCCCAGACGGGGGCGATGTTCTTCCGGTAGTGCCGACCCGGGACCGCGTTCATGACCGCGACGACCGGCGGGGGGATCTCCTTCTTCAGGCCCGCCACGTCGTCCGGGCTCGCCCCGTCGAGCAGCCAGGCGATGAAGGTGCCCGTCTCTCCCTTGAAGGCCCGCCGTACGGCGACCGATGCCCGCTTCATCTGCGGGGTGTCGTGGATCGTCGCCGCCCAGGGCTCGAGGTCGGCCTCCTCGTGCGCGAGGTGCGCGCGCAGGACCTCGCCCAGCTCGCCGATCGCGGCCCGGGCGTCGGCCGCGCAGGCGGCGGACGGGTCGGCGCTGAGGCGGCGTACCACCTCGTCGGCGTGGTCGAGTGCGGTCAGCATCCGGGCGTGCTCGCCGCCCAGGTCGCTGGTCAGGGCCTCGTCGGCTCCGAGCTCGCGGAAGACCGGCCAGAAGATCGTCTCCTCGTCCTGGTGATGGTGGTGGAGCTGGTGCTGGTAGTTGTCCCATGCCGCGACCAGCTGGTCGGCCCGTTCCTGGGATCCGTCCGGGAACGAGGCCAGCGCCGAGTCGAACCGGGTGAGGTCTCGCCTGAACGCCGCGTGGATGACGGTGTTCATGGAGGTGTGGCCGGAGGTGGGCTCGGTCATGAGCGCCCCTTTCGTCGCCACGCATTCTGCGCTCCGGGGGCTCGCGAGGCCAGGAAACCGTCCCGAGCCGGGCTGAACGGCCGCACAGGACTGGGCTAGTTTGAGGGCGTACCCGCCTGCGCTCGGGGCGGCCCCCGACCTCTCGCACGACGAAAGGACCGAGATGACGCAGTACGCAGTGACCGACCCTCACACCGGGGAGCGGATCAGCGACGTCCCCACCGACAGCGACGAGCAGGTGCTGGCGGCGGTCGCCGCGGCCCATCACGCCTTCACCACCTGGGGTCGGACGAGCACGGTCGCCGATCGCGCCAAGCTGGTACGCCGCGTCGCCGAGCTGCACACGGAGCGGCGTGACGAGCTGGCGAGCGCGATGAACCGCGAGATGGGCAAGGCCAAGGACGACGCGCTCGGGGAGGTCGACTTCAGCGCCGCCATCCACGGCTACTACGCCGACCACGCCGAGGAGTTCCTCGCGGACGAGGAGATCCCGGTGCTCGAGGGCGAGGGCCGGGCCGTCGTACGCCGGCGCCCGCTGGGCGTGATCCTCGGCATCATGCCGTGGAACTACCCGGCCTACCAGGTCGCGCGGTTCGCGGGGCCGAACCTGGCCGCGGGCAACGCGGTCGTGCTCAAGCACGCGCCGCAGTGCCCCGACTCCGCGCGGATCCTGCAGGAGATCTTCGACGCCGCGGGCTTCCCGAAGGGTGCCTACGTCAACGTCTACGCCTCGAACGAGCAGATCGAGGAGATCATCGGTGATCCCCGCATCCAGGGCGTCTCGCTGACCGGCTCCGAGCGTGCGGGGTCCGCCGTGGCGGCGACCGCCGGCCGACACCTGAAGAAGGTG
>JAICSC010000189.1 GCA_025937085.1 Nocardioides sp. | reverse complement strand
CCGATCGGGTGCGTGCGGTCCCACGTGGTCGAGAGGTCGACGACGCCGAGCTGGGCGCCGGTGATCGGGTCGTGCACGGGCGCTGCCCAGCAGACCCAGTTGTGCACGATCGGCGCGTAGTGCTCGGCGCTGAAGACCATGGCCGGCCGGCGCAGCCGGTTGGCCAGGTCGAGTGCGTTGGTGCCGACGGACTCGTCGTCCCAGCGGGCGGCGGGGACGAAGTTCACCGACTCGGCCCGGCGGCGCATGACCCGCCCGCCGTACGTCCAGAGGATCCGGGTGTGCTGGTCGGTGACGGCCAGGACGAGGTCACCGTCCTCCGCCGTACGCCGGAGGTCGGCCTCGACCCTCGACACCGCCCGCTGCAGCGGGGACCCGTCCCAGAAGGCGCGCGCCTCGGACTCGTCGTCCAGGGGCGCCTCGGCGACGTCGCGGGAGACGTGCGGCTGCGACCGGCGCCAGCTCTTCAGGATCTCCGGCCGGACCAGCGACTCGGCGCCGTCGCCATGCTCGACGAACGCGTTCCAGGCACGCAGCGCACTGAGGCGGCGGTCCTGCAGGTCGTTCGTGGCCATCGTGCGTCCTGACGTCTCCGGATGACGAAGGTCACGGTAGCGCGCCGGTCAGCACCCTCATCACTCGTGATGGATGCGCCCGGCCATGGCCGCCAGCGGCTCCCCCGAGCCGCCCCAGCGACCCGCGATGATCTCAGCGGCGACCGAGATGGCGGTCTCCTCGGGCGTGCGGGCCCCGAGATCGAGCCCGATCGGGCTCGAAAGCCGCTTCAGCTCGTCGTCGGTCACGCCGACCTCGCGCAGCCGGGCCTCGCGGTCCTCGTGGGTACGCCGCGAGCCCATGGCGCCGACGTACGCCACCTCGGGCAGGCGCAGCGCGACCTCGAGCAGCGGTACGTCGAACTTGGGGTCGTGGGTGAGCACCGTGATCACGGTCCGGGCGTCGAGGGCCCCGGCATCGCGCTGCTTCTCGAGGTACCGGTGCGGCCACTCGACCACGACCTCGTCGGCCTCGGGGAAGCGCGTGTTCGTGGCGAAGACCGGGCGCGCGTCGCACACCGTGACGTGGTACCCCAGGAAGCTTCCGACGCGGGCCACCGCGGCCGCGAAGTCGATGGCACCGAAGACCAGCATCCGCGGCTTCGGGGCGAAGGCCCAGACGAAGACCCGCATGCCCTCGCCGCGGCGTTCACCGTCCGGACCGTAGGTCAACGTCGCGTTCGCGCCGCTGGCCAGCAGCCCGATCGCGTCGTCGCGCACCGCGTCGTCGGCGCGCGGGGACCCGATCGTGCCGGTCATCGCGTCCTCGTCGGGGTGCACGATCACACGCCGGCCGAGCCACGTCGGGTCCGGATGCTCGACCACGGTGGCCACCGCGACCGGTCTGCCCGCCTCGAGGTCGGCGGCGAGGTCCTCGAGCTCGGGGAAGGTCTCGCGCGAGACCTTCTCGACGTACACGTCGAGGATGCCGCCGCAGGTCAGGCCGACGGCGAAGGCGTCGTCGTCGGAGATGCCGTAGCGGGTGAGCACCGGCACGCCGGACCCGACGACCTCCTTGCCGAGCTCGTAGACCGCGCCCTCGACGCATCCTCCGGACACGGACCCGACGACGGTCTCGTCGGGGCCGACCAGCATCGACGCGCCCGGGGGGCGAGGGGCGGAGCGGAACGTCGCGACCACGGTGCCGACGCCGACCTCCTCGCCGGCGCGCCACCAGTCGAGCAGCTCCCCCAAGACCTCACGCATCAGCCACCTCACGCATCGGCCAGCACCTCCACCAGGTCGGAGTACGTCGCCAGCGAGTGCCCGGCGACGAAGTCGTCACAGAACGGGAGCGCGGCGAGGACGCCGGTCTGGACGGCCTCGTATCCCTGCTTGCCGCGATGGGGGTTCACCCACACCACGCGATGCGCGATGCGGCGCAGCCGGGCCATCTGCTCTGCGAGCACCGACGCGTCACCTCGCTCCCATCCGTCACTGAACACAACGACCACGGCACCGCGCGCCATTCCGCGCTGGCCCCACCGGTCGAGGAAGAAGCGCAAGGTCTCCCCGAGCCGCGTGCCGCCGGACCAGTCGGGCACTGTGTCGCCGGCGGCGACCAGCGCCCTCTCGGGGTCGCGGAGCCGCATGGCCCGGGTGACGTGGGTGACCCGGGTGCCGATCGTGAACGTCTCGACCCGACCCGATCCGCGCGCGATTCCCTGGGTCAGTCGGTGGGCCAGACGCAGCAGTGCGTCGGCGTACGACGACATCGAGCCGCTGACGTCGACCAGCAGCACGACCCGACGCGGCTTCCGGGCCTGGCGACGCCAGGCGATCTCCGCCGGCTCACCCATCCGGCGCAGGCTCGCCCGCAACGTGCGTGGGGCGTCGACCTGGCCGCGGTGCCAGCGCCGGTGGCGCGCCGTACGCCGCAGGGGTGGCCGCGGGCGGAGGGTCGCGAACATCGCCGCCAGGCGTTGCTTCTCCACCGCGCTCAGGGACGCGACGTCGCGGTGGCGCAGCACCTCGGTCGCGCTGGCCGCGGCCCGGATGACGTCGTCGACCTCCTGGGCCTCTCCGTCCTCGGACTCGTCGAGCGGGAGCTGGTCGGCGCCGACCTCGGTCCGTACGACGGGCTTCGGCCGGGGCAGGCCCTGCCTCGGGTTGAAGAACGCCTCGAAGACCTGGTCGAAGCGGGCGAGGTCGTCGGGTCCGGCGCACAGGGTGGAGCGGCCGGCGATGCGGACGCCCGCGGGATCGCCGACGCCGAGCAACGCGGCCGCGGCCAGGAACTCGTGGGTGCGGTCCTGGGTGACCGGCACCCCGCCGGCGCGGACGGCCCTGGCGAAGGCGAGCAGGAGCTCGTCGCCGCCACGGATCGCCGTACTCATGTCCTCAACAGCTGGTCGAGCGCCTGCTTCACCCGGTCGGAGTCCTCTCGGTACTTCACCAGCGCACCCAGCGTGGTCGCCGCCGACTCCAGGTCGAGCTCGGACGTCCCGAGGTGGTGGAGAGCCCGGGCCCAGTCGAGGGTCTCGGCGACTCCTGGCGGCTTGGTCAGGTCGCGGGTCCGCAGGTCCTGGACGACGCCGACGACCTGACGGGCGAGCGTCTGGGAAACCTCCGGCGCCCGGGTCCGGACGATCTGCAGCTCGCGCTCGAGACCGGGGTGCTCGATCCAGTGGTAGAGGCAGCGCCGCTTGAGCGCGTCGTGGAGCTCGCGGGTGCGGTTGGAGGTCAGGACGACGGTCGGCGGGGTCGCGGCCTTGACCGTGCCGAGCTCCGGGATCGACACCTGCCAGGTGGAGAGGACCTCGAGCAGGAACGCCTCGAACTCGTCGTCGGCCCGGTCGACCTCGTCGACCAACAGGACGGCCGGGCTCTGCTGGAGCGCCGCGAGCACGGGCCGCGCCAGAAGGAACCGCTCGTCGTACAGGCTCTTCTCGGCCTCCTCCACCGTGCCGTCAGCGGAGCCTCCGCCGGTGGCCTCGAGCGCGCGGAGGTGGAGGATCTGGCGCGGGAAGTCCCAGTCGTAGAGGGCCTGCGTGGCGTCGATGCCCTCGTAGCACTGCAGCCGGACCAGTGGCAGGTCGAGCGCCTCGGCCAGCGCCTCGGCCAGCGCGGTCTTGCCGGTGCCGGGCTCGCCCTCGAGGAGCAGCGGTCGTTGCATGGCGAACGCCAGGTAGGTGACCGTGGCCAGCTCGGCGCCGGCGAGGTAGCCGGTGCGGCCGAGCAGGTCCGCGACATCGGCGGACGAGGACACCTCCATGCCCCCAGGCTACTTCGGCGTCCGTTGGTCGCCGGTTGGGTCAGCCGGCGAGCTCGGCTGGGACGATGCTCAGCGGGAAGGGGTGGGTGAGCTCGAAGGCCCGGTCACCGACCGCCTCGAGCGGCTCGCCGTACCCCTGCGAGCCCAGCTCCCACACCAGGACTCGCGGCCCCGCCGGGTCGACGACCCAGTACGACGCGGTGCCGAAGCCCTCGTACGCCGCGCGCTTGAGGTTGAGGTCGATCGGGCGGGTGCCGGGTGAGAGCACCTCGACGGCCGGCACGGGAAGCCCGGCCATCTTCCGCCCGGTGAGCGTTTGACGGGGGGCGACGAGCAGGTCGGGCTGCACCACGGTGACGTCGAAGACCGTCACGTCGAGCGGCGCGAGCATGACCTCGAACGGAGCGGTGCACGCCTGGCGCAGCAGGAGATGCAGGTTGCCGACGATGCGCTGGTGCGGCACGGCGGGTGACGGGGTCACGATCAGCGCTCCGTCGATGAGCTCGTAGCGATGTCCGTCATCGGGCCTCGTCTCGAGGTCCGCCGCGGTCAGCGGTCGGCTCTGCGGCAACACGGTCACGGTCATCAGTGCCTCCTCGCCCACCGCGCTGGTTGGATCGCGCCATGGACGACTCGGGACTGGTCGCGCACTGGCAGGAGATCTGGGACGAACCCGTGTCCGGGTGGGACTTCTCCCGGTTCGGTGAGCGGCTGCGCGGGGACGAGCCGCCCTGGTCCTACGTCAGTCTCACGCGGGAGGCACTCCACGACGCTACGTCCGTGCTCGACGTGGGCACCGGTGGTGGTGAGGTGCTGCTCTCGTTGGCCGATGCGCTTCCCGACGACACCGTGGCGACCGAGGGCTGGGCGCCGAACCTCCCGGTCGCGCGACGGGCTCTCACACCGCGCGGCATCGACGTCGTCGCCTACGACGCGGTGCGGGATGCAGTGATGCCGTTCCCCGACGCGCGGTTCGACCTGGTGCTGGACCGGCACGAGGCGTACGACGCAGGCGAGGCGGCGCGGGTGCTCCGGCCCGGCGGGACGTTCCTCACCCAGCAGGTGGACGGACGGGACCTCGCGGACCTGAGCGATCTCCTCGGCGGCGGCCCGACGGCGTACCCCCAGGTCACGCTGGACCGGTTCCGTGCCGAGGCCGAAGACGCGGGGCTGGGCGTCGACCTCGCCGAGGACTGGAGTGGCGAGCTGCGGATCGCCGATGTCGACACCCTGGTCGGCTACCTCGCGATGACGCCGTGGACCGTCGAGGGATTCACCGTCGAGTCACGCGCCGACACACTGCTGCGCCTGCATCGCGAGGGGCTGCCCCCGGCGTTCACCCAGCGCCGGTTCGTCCTCCGCGCCCGGATGCACGCATAGTCCCTTCAGATCGAGTCGACGTCCTGCCCGGAGGCCAGGTCGCCGCACTCGACGAGCGTGACGTCGCGTGGAGCGAGGTAGGCGCGGGCACCTTGGTCACCGACCGCCGACTCGAGCACCCCGGCCCAGTGGTCGCGGCCGAGGAGGACCGGATGACCGGGCGTTCCGTCGTACGTCGCCCGGGCGAGCGCCGCGGGACCCGCCGGCTGGGCGGCGGCGATCACCCGGGCCACCACCTCCGGCACCAGGTCGGGCAGGTCGACCAGGGACACGACCACGCCGGGCTGCGACGAGCCGCCGAGAGACCTCAGCCCGGTGCGCAGGGATGCCCCCATCCCCTCGGCCCAGTCCTCGGCGACCGCGACCGTGACGTCGAGGTCGTCGAGGATGGGCCGCGCCCGTTCGGCCTCGGCACCGAGGACAGCGGTCACATGTGCGCATCCACCCTCACGCAGGGTGGCCACCCCGCGGACCAGCCACGACCCGGCATCGTCTCGCACGAGCGCCTTCGGCATCCCCATCCGGCGGCCGGCCCCGGCGGCGAGCAGGAGTCCTTCCACGCCCGCCAGCCTGCCAGACCGGCCGCCTTGTGGGGGTCAGCCGAACGCGCGGTCGTACAGCCTCAACAGGGGGCCCCTCGCGGGCCCCGTGAAGCCGCACCCGAGGACGCGCCCCTCGGCGGCGGCGACCAGGTAGGCACCGCCCGTCTCGAGCTGCGCGGCCTGGGTGAGCTCGTGCAGGGCGGGCGGCGCGGCGGTCACCTTCGCGAGGTCTGTCGGGCCGCCGGCGTACCAGCGGGTCACGTCGAAGGTCGCCGTCCCGTCGACGACCGAGACCAGAGTGCCGCGGAACGCCACGGTCTGTGCCTTGAGCACTCCGACGTTGGGCGTCATGCAGCGGCCGGCGGGCGCGGCGTACCCGAGCTGGGTGACGCTCCCTTCGACGACCGGGCTCGACCCGTGGTCGCGATGTGCGAGGCCGAAGATGCCGGCGGCGATCAGCACGACCGCGGCCGCGGCCACCAGCCAGGTCAGCGGGCTGCGGCCGCGGGCGCCAGTCTCCCGCGACTCGCGCGATCGGGTTGCGGTCTCGGTCATGGCGGCCTCCAGGAGCTCGACGACCTGTGCGGCGTCGGCCGGCGGGAGGGAGGAGGCGGGATCGGCCGCGCGGAGCCGCGCCAGCAGCTCCAGGTCCGGTGCGGGCTCGGTCACCGTCTCCCCCCTTCCGTCGCGTCCTCATGTCCGGCAGGCCCGTCTTCCTTTCGGAGCTCCGCCCGCAGCTTCTGCTTGGCGCGGTGCAACCGGATGCTCGCGGCGTTCGGGGTGATCTCGAGGACCGAAGCGATCTCGGCCGGCGTCAGCTGCTCCCACGCCCACAGCCGCAGCAGCTCGGCGTCGTCGAGTGCCAGACGCGCCCACGCCTCAGCCAGCAGGTCGTCGCCGACCGGGTCAGGCGCCTCCCGCGGCGGGTCGACGGCTGCGATCCTCCCGGCGAGGCGGCGCTGTCGACGGGCGGAGCGCTCCGCGTTCGCCAGGCAGAGCCGCGCCACGCCGTAGGCGAAAGGCAAGGGTTCGTCGGGAAGGTCGTCGCGCCGTCGCCAGCACACCAGCAGGGTCTCGGCGAGGACGTCGTCGACGGTCGCGACGTCCGTACGTCGCGCCAGGAAGCGCCGCAGCGGCTCGACGAGCTCACGGACGCTCTGCTCGAAGCGGGTCCGTGCCTCGACGTCCCCGTCGTCTGCCCGAGTGCCTGCACGATCCACGGACTCCACGGTGGCACATGTCCGGCAGAGCCCCTGTTCTTTCCGGGT